>NZ_VFVC01000043.1:0-51548 GCF_006441575.1 Mesorhizobium sp. B2-4-12 | reverse complement strand
CCGAAGGCGGAGGCGCACCCCCACCAGTCTACCAATATCACGCCGCTACCTGCCTATGGCTCCGCCAACGCCAGCGTTGTCAAACACGCGCCGCCGCCGCGGCAGGAAAGCATCGACGACACGCTGATGAAGGAGCTTGAAGTCTCGCTGGACCAGCCTCGCGCCGGCGGCCCGGTGACCAAACCGGCTGCCAAGGCGCCGCAGTCGCTCGACGATGAAATGACCAAGCTTCTGGGCGAACTTTCAAGCCAGAAGAGATGACTGTCGGCCAAGCCGGCCGTCAGCTCGGAATTTGGACCGGGTGGCGTTAGCTTTGGTTTGTTTGGGTAGACGCGCCGGTCAACAAAAATGGCCGGAAAGTCCGGCCATTTTGATAGTTGCCTCGACGTGAGCTGCGCTTAACGCGGCCCGGAAGCGACGCATCAGTCGTCGCGATAGACCTTTTCGCGGCGCTCGTGCCTTTCCTGCGCTTCAATCGACAAGGTGGCGATCGGACGTGCGTCGAGCCGCTTCAACGCAATCGGCTCGCCTGTTTCCTCGCAATAGCCATAAGTGCCTTCGTCGATGCGCTGTAGCGCCGAATCGATCTTTGAGATGAGTTTTCGCTGACGGTCGCGGGCTCTGAGCTCAATGGCGCGGTCGGTTTCCGAAGAGGCGCGATCGGCAAGATCGGGATGGTTGGCGTTTTCTTGTTGCAGGATTTCGAGAGTTTCACGCGCTTCGCGCAATATGTCATTTTTCCAGGTGACGAGCTTCAGGCGGAAGTAGGATTTCTGCCGCTCGTTCATGAACGGCTCGTCTTCGGAGGGTACGTAATCGGCGGTAACGATGTCGTTCATTCGACTCACCCAAACAGCCCCAAATTTGGCGCTTATATATTCGCCACCTGACGCCTGCACAAGCGCAATCGGCCACCGGGTCACGCAATTGTTAAAGTGCCCCAACGGCCTTGATCGGAGCAAGATCAAGCTGTTCCGGCGACAGGGCGCGCCCACCCTTTGCCACCTTACCCCGTAGTATTCGTCGTGCCGGAGAACACGAACCATTGTGCGCCGGGCCGTTCTTGTGGCTAATCGCGGTGCGACTTCGGCATTCAGCATCACGGGGGTTGGGTGAGCAGGCTCTATCTGTTACGGCACGCCAAGGCCGGCTGGGCACAGCCCGGCATGCGCGATTTCGATCGCCCGCTCGACGCATCCGGCCGCGCCGATGCCGACTTGATAGGCGCCGCCATGCGGTCTCGCGGCTATGTTCCGGACCTGACATTGTGCTCCAATGCCAAGCGCGCCAGGGAAACGCTCGAAGGCCTGGCCGGCCAGACAGACACCGGCAAGGTCCTGTTTTTCGACACGCTCTACAGCGAAGACGCGGCCGGTTACCTCAGCCTTATCCGGGAGCACGGCGGCCCCGGTTCATTGCTGGTCATCGGCCACAACCCGATGACTGAGGATCTTGCCATGGCGGTGTCGGGCGACGGCGACGAGACGGCACGGGCCATGCTCAATTATGGCTTCCCCACGTCGGGGCTGGCGGTCGTGCGTTTCCTGGATGATCTGACAAAGGCAGCCCAGGAAGCGGGTTATCTCGAAGCGTTTCTGACACCGGCCGATCTTTGACGTCGATCTCCGGTGGCATTCCAAAGCCGGGTTCCAGAGCCTATATCGGACGGACTGAAGCCCGAGAGACCGCATTTTGGCATCATCGCTGACCACCTTCACCGACGAGGCGAGAATTGCCCTCGATACGCTGTCGGGACGCGCCACCGGGCTCTTTTCTCCGTCGCTGCGATTGGGTGTCACTGGCCTTTCGCGCGCCGGCAAGACGGTGTTCATCTCAGCCCTCGTCCACAATCTCATCCACGGCGGGCGCCTGCCGCTGTTCGAGGCCCAGAAATCTGGGCGCATCGCGCGCGCCTTCCTCGAAGAACAGCCCGATGACGCCGTGCCGCGCTTCCAGTACGAGGACCACATCGCCGCATTGGACAGCGACCGCGTCTGGCCTGATTCGACGCGCGCCATTTCGGAGCTGCGGCTGACGATCGAATATGAATCGGCCTCCGGCTGGAGCCGCATGTTCTCATCAGGCAAACTGTCGATCGATATCGTCGACTATCCCGGCGAATGGCTGCTCGACCTGCCATTACTCGGCAAATCCTTCGCTGATTTTTCGTGCGAAGCTTTTGAAATGGCCACGCTGCCCGTGCGCGAGGATTTGTCGCGGGCCTGGCGGGCGATCGCCGCCGAGATCGACCCGAACGCCGACGCCGACGAGATGACGGCACGCCACCAGGCCGAAAGCTTCGCCGCCTATCTCAAGGCTTGCAAGCTTGACGAGCGGGCGCTTTCGACGTTGCCGCCCGGCCGCTTCCTGATGCCTGGCGATCTCGAAGGCTCACCGGCGCTGACCTTCGCGCCGCTGGCCGGCCTCGACGACAGGCGCCCGCGTCCAGGGTCGCTGCACGCCATGATGGAGAGGCGCTACGAAGCCTACAAGACGCATGTCGTCAAACCTTTCTTCCGCGAGCACATCACGCGTCTCGACCGCCAGATCGTGCTGATAGACGCCATGCAGGCGCTGAACGCCGGCCCCGGCGCGATGGCCGACCTGGAGCGGGCGGTGACCGAGATCCTGGCCTGTTTCCGCCCCGGCCGGGCCAGCTTCCTCACCGACCTCTTTTCACGGCGCATCGATCGCATTCTGGTCGCCGCGACCAAGGCCGATCATCTGCACCATGAAAGCCATGACCGGCTGCAGGCGATCGTGCGGCGGCTGGCCGATCGCGCCGTGGCGCGGGCGAATTTTACCGGCGCCGACGTCGACGTGGTCGCCATGGCGGCGGTGCGCGCGACGCGCGAAGGCTCGGTCAAGCAGGGCCGTGAGACGTTGCCTGTTATCATCGGCACGCCGATAGCCGGCGAGAAGATCAACGGCGAAACATTCGATGGAAAGACGGAAACAGCCATATTTCCCGGTGACTTACCGGAGAAAATTGATGAGGTGTTTGATCTTTCGAGGCCCGACCAAAGGCAGGATTCCGCCGACCCGGCAATCCGCTTCGTCCGGTTCCGCCCGCCAAAGCTTGAATGCACGGCCGAGGGCGTCACGCTGTCCTTGCCGCATATCAGGCTCGACCGTGCCTTGCAGTTCCTGATCGGAGACCATCTGGCATGACCGCGCCCCGCAAGCCGGCGGCATTCCGCATCGAGCCGGAAGCCGAGACGAGACAACAGAGACAACAGACGCCAGGCGCGCGCCAGACGGAACCGCCGCGCAAACCTCGAGCCATGAAAGCCGATGTTGCGCTGGTCATACCGGCGGAGATCGATGTTTTCGGCGAACCCGACATGATTACCGCAGAACCGCCGCCGGCGATCGGCTCCAGAAAACGCTCGCTGCTTGGCAGCATCTTCTTCGGCGCCATGGGCGTGCTGGTTTCGCTGGCGGTCGGCCTGTGGACCGACCAGCTGATCCGCGATCTCTTCGCCCGCGCCGAATGGCTGGGCTGGCTGGCCGCCGGCATGGCTGCTACCGCCGTGCTGGCGCTCGCGGTGATCCTGATCCGAGAATTCCTGGCGATCGCTCGCCTCGCCGAAGTCGAAAAACTGCAAAAGCGGGCGCTCGATGCCATCGCGCGCGACGATCCCAAGGCGGCACGATCGGTGGTCGACGAGCTTTCGGCTTTCGTCGCGGCCAAGCCTGAGACCGCTGCCGGCAGGCGCGCACTGGCCGAGTTGCGCGGCGAAATTATCGACGGCGGCAATCTGGTGCGTCTGGCCGAAGCGGAAATTCTGGGCCCCCTCGATGCCAGGGCGAAGGTGATGATTCTCGAGGCCGCCAAACGCGTCTCTCTGGTGACGGCGGTGAGCCCCCGTGCGCTCGTCGACGTCGCCTACGTCGTGTTCGAGGCCGGACGCCTCATTCGCCGCCTGTCGGAACTCTATGGCGGGCGGCCGGGAACGCTGGGTTTCTTTCGCCTGGCGCGCAGCGTGCTGGCGCATCTGGCGGTCACCGGCTCGATCGCCGTCGGCGACAGTTTTGTCCAGCAGATCGTCGGTCACGGCTTGGCGGCGCGTCTCTCGGCCAAGCTTGGCGAGGGTGTCGTCAACGGCATGATGACGGCGCGCATCGGCATCGCGGCGATGGAGACGGCACGCCCCCTGCCCTTCAGTGCCGCGAAGCGTCCGGGGCTGGGCGATTTCCTGTCCGCACTGACATCATTCGCCGCCAGGAAAGACGCCGAAACGGCCGACGCCGGCAAATAGTGTGCCGCTCATCGGGGATGGTAAGCGGATTGCCGTTTCGAACGGCTTGCAGTGACGAAGCATTAACCAATATTCTTCATGGTCGGACTGGTTTCAAACAGCCTCGTTGTTGCCGGGTGTCGTCGATGAAAAGCGTAATTCTGTCCAGCGTCCTGCCCCTGGCGGCCGCGATCACAGCAGTCGTCGGTGTTGCTTCGGGCGCTTCCGCGGCGGAACCGGACAAGCAGTTCTTCCAGTCGGCAGAAGGCAAGTGGGTCGGCCCGGGCGAGATCGTCGCCGGCAAGTACAAGGGCACCAAATTCAACTGCAGCTTCACCGGTTCCACGCCCGACGGCAAGATGGGCATGACACTCGATGGCGGTTGCCGGGTCGGCATGTTCACACAGCCGATGTCAGCCAAGATCGAGCGCAAGGGCCGCGATTACAAGGGCTCCTTCATGGGCGGTTCTGCCGGTGCTGGCCTCGACATCATCGGCGGTAATGTCGTCGATTCCCGCAAGGTGGTCTTCACCATCAACCGCAACCAGCTTCGCGGAGTGATGCAGGCCCGCATTCCCGACGATAATTCGATGACCGTGACGGTTGCGGTCCGCGTCCAGGACCAGTTGGTGCCGGTCATCGGCATGAGCCTGAAGCGCGTCGACGCCGTCGAAGTCGGCTCAATCGCGCCGAACTGAGCGCTTATCGCGCCTTACTCAATAGCCAAAACAAGGAGGCGGCAGCCCATCACTACCGCCTTTCACAACAGTCGAACCGGGCGTCAGCCCTTGATCGCTGCAGTCACCTCGTCATAGGCCTTGCAGGCGTCGACCTCCGATTGCGGCAAGATGCAACGCAGCGTCCGCCTCAACTTGTGGAACGCGGCTGCAACCTCGCCAGCGCTCCGGATTCGGGCTGTTCGATCCCCGCCGAAGCCCCTATTCTTTGCCCTGGCGACCAGCCTTGGCGCCTTGGTCCCGACCGCACGTGTTGCGGTCCCAACGAACGGAACGACAGGCATGGCGGCAGAGGCATCGGGCAGCGATCTGGTTCAGGTGGTGGCGCTGCTCGCCGCGGGTGTCGTCGCCGTTCCCATCTTCAAGCGCATGGGCCTCGGTTCCATTCTCGGCTATCTCGCAGCCGGTGTGGTGATCGGCCCGTTCGGCCTGCGTATCTTTTCCGAGTCCGGTGCCATTCTCCATGTCGCGGAACTCGGCGTCGTCATGTTCCTGTTCATCATCGGACTGGAAATGCAGCCGTCGCGCCTGTGGGGCCTGCGCCGCGAGATTTTCGGCCTCGGTGCGCTTCAGGTCGGGGTCTGCGCCGTCTTGTTGACCAGCGTGGGAATGGCTGGTGGTTTTCCAGTCTCGCAATCCTTCGTCGCCGGCGCCGGTTTCGTGCTGACCTCGACGGCAATCGTCATGCAGCTTCTCGAGGAGCGCGGCGAAATCGCCTCGCCGAAAGGCCAGCGTATTGTCTCCATCCTGCTTCTGGAAGATCTGACCATCGTGCCACTGCTGGCCCTGATCGCCTTCCTGGCGCCCGGCGGTGCCGACACCAGCCTGTCGGAGCGGCTGACCGAGGTCGGCATCGGCCTTGCGGCGATTGTCGGGCTTGTGCTGGCCGGACGCTATCTGCTCAACCCTTTCTTCCGCATCCTGGCGGATGCCCGTGCCCGTGAGGTGATGACGGCCGCGGCACTTCTGGTCGTGCTCGGATCGGCACTTGCCATGCAGCTCAGCGGCCTATCGATGGCGATGGGCGCGTTCCTGGCTGGCGTTCTTCTGTCCGAATCGACCTTCCGCCATCAGCTCGAAGCCGACATCGAGCCGTTCCGCGGCATCCTGCTCGGCCTTTTCTTCCTTGCGGTCGGCATGTCGCTGGACCTGCATGTGGTGGCGGCGAACTGGAAGCTCATCGCTGTCTATGTCGTCGCCTACATGGTGATGAAGGCTCTCGGCATCTACATCGTCGCCCGCATCCTCAGAACAGGCCATCGTGAAGCGCTCGAACGCGCGGTCTTTATGGCGCAGGGCGGCGAATTCGCCTTCGTCCTCTATTCCGCCGCCGCTGCCGTCGGCATCATCGACAGCCAGGCCAACGCTACCCTGACGGCGATCGTCATCATCTCCATGGTACTTACACCCCTGGCGATCATCGCATTGCGGTACGTCACCCCGCGCGACGAGCAGTCACTCGACGGAGTCGATGTCGCCGACGGCCTGACCGGCAGCGTGCTGGTCATCGGCTTTGGCCGTTTCGGCCAGATCGCCAGCCAGCCGCTGCTGCTGCGCGGTATCGACGTATCGATCATCGACAATGACGTGGAGATGATCCAGGCGGCAGCCGATTTCGGCTTCAAGGTCTATTATGGCGACGGCACCCGGCTAGACATCCTGCATGCCGCCGGTGCCGGCCGGGCACGTGCCGTGCTCATCTGCGTAGACAAACCCGATGCCGCTGTCCGCATCGCGGAACTCGTCAAGGCCGAGTTTCCTTTGCTGACCGTCCTAGCCCGAGCCTTCGATCGGGGCACCGCGCTGCAGCTCATCCGCGTCGGCGTCGACTACCAGCTGCGCGAGACTTTCGAATCGGCACTGGTTTTCGGCGGCTCGGCCCTGGAGTCGCTTGGTGTCGATCCCGAAGAGGTCGCGGATACGATCGAAGACGTCAGGCGCCGCGACGCCGCCCGTTTCGAAACCCAGCTCGCCGAAGGCATTCGCGCCGGACAACGTTTCCTGAGAGGCAATATCGGCACGCCCATTCCCACCCCCCTCACCCAGCCGCGCCGCACCGGCCAGGCCCTCAATGAAGAGACGGCGGGCGTTCTGCACAAATCCGAAACCGCCGATTGAACAGGGAAACAAGCATGGAATTGGATGGCAGAGCCCTGTCGGTCACCAAATTCTGGCGTGACGCCGGCGAGGATGCCTGGTTCGAGAAGAGCGACGCCTTCGACACCGCGTTTCGCGACCAGTTTCTCGACCTGCACTATGCAGCCGCCCGGCGGGAGTGCGATAACTGGTCAAATCACGCCGAAGGCTCGCTGGCCCTGATGATCCTGCTCGACCAGTTTCCGCGCAATTGCTTTCGCGGCACCGGCCACATGTATGCCACCGACCCGCTGGCAAAGCATTTCGCTGAAAAAGCTGTCATGGCCGGCCAGGATCGGCTGCTCGAACCGGAGTTCCGCGTGTTCCTCTACCTGCCGTTCGAACATTCGGAACTGCTCGCCGATCAGAAGAGGTCGGTGGAACTCACCCGGGCCAATGCGCCGGACAATCTCAAATACGCCGAAGAGCACCGCGACATCATCCAGCGCTTCGGCCGCTTTCCGCACCGCAACAGGATACTTGGCCGCGAAACCACGGCAGAGGAAAAGGCATTCCTGGACAAAGGCGGTTTCTCAGGCTGACGCCTGCTACCGCAGCCACCAGTCACGGCCGGATGGCAACCGCTCGATGCCGGCCGCGTCGACGGCGTCCAGGCGCTCCGACACACCTCGCCCACCCACGGCAAGATCCGGCGCGATCTCGGCCAGCGGCGCCAGCACGAAGGCGCGCTCCAGCATGCGCGGATGCGGCACTTCCAGCCCGGTCTCGTGGATAATGCGGTCATCGAACACCAGAATGTCGATATCGATCAGCCGGGGCCCCCAGCGCTCTTCGCGCACGCGCTTCAGTCTGCGCTCGGCATCGAGACAGAGATCAAGCAGCGCCCGCGGCGAGAGCCGCGTCGAGAGTTCGGCGGCCGCGTTGAGAAAATCCGGCTGGTCGAGCTTGCCCCAGGGCGGCGTGCGGTAGAGCGAGGAGACGGCGGTGACGCGCGTCTCCGCATCGGCGTCGAGAATACGCAGTGCCGCGGCCATCGAGGCCGCCGGGTCCCCCAGATTGCCGCCAAGGCTGAGATAGACGGTGTTACTCGGGCCAGACAACGGTCACCTCGACGTAATCGAGCACGCCGGGCACCGGCGCGTTTGGCTTGCGCACGGTGATTTCGGCCTTCCTGATCTGGGGAAACCGCTCGGTCAGCGCCTTTGCCACCTCCATTGCCAGGGCCTCGATCAGAAAACGCCGCTCACCGGTGATGATCTTCTCGATCACCGCGAAGGCGATGCCGTAATTGACCGTTTCGCCGATGGCGTCGTCGACAAGCGCGCGCCCGGGTTCGACCGAGAGCACCGCGTCGACATAGAAACGCTGGCCGAGCGTCTCTTCCTCGTCCAGCACGCCATGCCGGGCAAAGAAAGCGCAGTTCTTCAGGCGGATGACATACATGGCTCAGCGTCCTGGTCTGTTAGGGCGAGGTGCGTCCACCTGGAGGCACAAGTACGCTCTAACACTTTTGAATCTACGCATCGTGCTTGCCGCAAATCTATTCCGATTTTCGGGCCGATGCGGCGGTGTCACGCGCCAGCATAGCATCCGCCACCGCCAGCGCGTCCACGTTGATTGCGACATCATGGACGCGAAACAGATGCGCGCCCTTGAGCCTGAGAATGACGCTGGTCGCCGCCGTCCCGACAGCGCGGTCGGCTGCATCGCGGCCGGTGACGGTGCCGATGAAGCGTTTTCGCGAGGTGCCGACCATCAACGGCAAGCCGAGCGCGTGGAGTTCGGAGAACCGCGCCATCAGGTCGAGGTTTTCCTCGGCCGTCTCCTTGGCGAAGCCAAAGCCGGGATCGAGCACGATATGGTCGTCGGCCACACCGTGCTCGCGGGCGATCTCCAGTGATTTTTCCAGGAATACAAACTGGTCGGCGATCACGTCGGGCAGCTTCTCGCGATCCCGCCCGGTATGCATGATAATCAGCCCGGCGCCGGTTTCGGCCGCGACACGCGCAATGTCGGGCTCGCGCTGCAGACCCCAGACATCGTTGACGATATGCGCGCCGGCGGCCACCGCAAGCCGCGCGGTTTCTGCACGATAGGTGTCGACCGAAATCAGCACCTCGCCGGAGCGCGCCAAAGCCTCGATCACGGGTAGGATACGCGCCTGTTCCTCGCTGGCCGATATCGCGGCGAAACCGGGGCGCGTCGATTCTCCGCCGACATCGATAATCCCGGCCCCTTCCCCGACCATGCGATGCGCCTGGCCCAGCGCCGTTTCGGGTGCATCAAACAGGCCACCGTCGGAAAAACTGTCGGGGGTGACGTTGAGGATACCGACGACCACGGCCTTGCGGCCAAGATCGAGATGGCGTCCGTGGGCCAGTTGCCATCGCCTCGCCGTCATTGCTCGTCAACCATGGGCCTATCAAGGATGTGCGATCCGCATCGGGTCAATTCCGTTGCGCCGGCAACGGCCGTAAAGCAAGGTGACCGAAGAGGCAACATGATGAAACGATCCCTGCTCTGCGCATTGCTGCTTGCCGTGACCGCCATTCCGGCGGGCGCGGCCAATCTGGTGAAGACATACAGCTATTTTTCCGTTGGCGGCAGCACCCTCGACGATATCGAGGCGCAGCTTTCCAAACATGGGCCGCAGGTCAAAAGCACGGGCTTGCGCCATCCTGGTGCGACCCGGATGGCCTTCACCACTCGCATCAGCTACGCCACGCGTGCCGGCTCCTGCCGGATCGCGGACGCCGTCGTGACCATCAAGGTCAAGGTGATCCTCCCCGAATGGCGCCGCCCACGCAAGGCCGATGCCGATGTGCGGCTGTTCTGGGATACGCTGGCCGCGGACATCAAGCGCCATGAGGAGCGCCATGTCGAGATCGCCAAGAACCATGCCCGCGAACTGGAAGACGCGCTGAAGGCGACCTATCCGCAGAAGGATTGCGATACGGCTAAGGCCAAGGCCGCCGAAATCACCGCCGCCATTCTCGCCAAGCACGACCGCGCCCAGGTTCAGTTCGATCGCGTCGAAAGCGTCAATTTCGAAAGCCGCATCCTGCGGCTCCTGCATTATCGCGTCGAGCGCATCAAGAACGGCCAGCTGCCGCCACCGGCGTGAATTCCTCTGCACGCCGGTGCAAGCCAACCGAGCCGAAGCGTAGTGCCAGCTTCGAAAAATTTTCGAGTGGCCGTCGAAATCGGCCTATAGGGAACGACATATCACGGGTTGACAGGGCACAACCCTCGAAGCACGAGCACCAGGACCGATCGCGCGGCGGATGCATCAGGCAAGCCCAAGCGGTGATCCCAACAGTGCGCAAGCGCATGGACAAAGGACTATGGACCAGGCTGTCGACAAGCAGACCATGGCGGCTGCAGCCACACCGCTGACCGAAATCGAGAAGAACGCCATCATCGGCGGCGTTCTCCTGTCGATGCTGCTGGCTGCGCTCGACCAGACCATCGTCGCGCCGGCAATGCCGACCATCGGGCGCTCTCTCGGACATGCCGAATACCTGCCATGGGTCGTCACCGGCTACCTCTTGACCGCAACCGCCGTGGCGCCGCTCTACGGCAAGATTTCCGACGTCTATGGGCGCCGGCCGACCGTCTATGCGGCGATCCTCATCTTTCTTGCCGGGTCGCTGGTCAGTGCACTGGCCCCCAACATGTTCGTGCTGGTCCTGGGACGCGCGGTCCAGGGTGCCGGCGGCGGCGGCCTTTTCGCGCTGACGCAGACCGTGGTCGGAGACCTTGTCCCGCCGCGCGAGCGGGCGCGCTATGCAGCGTGGTTCTCCGGCACCTGGGCCGTCGCCAGCGTCGCCGGGCCGCTGCTGGGCGGCACCTTCGCGGAACATCTGCACTGGTCGCTCATCTTCTGGATCAATATCCCGCTTGGTATTTTGGCGATGGCGATCATCAACAAGCCGCTCAAGAAGCTGCCGATCGCCGCCAAGAATCACAGCATCGATGGTCTTGGCGCATTGCTTCTCATCGTGGCCACGGCACTGCTGCTGCTGGCGCTGAACTGGGGCGGCAGCGCCTATCCCTGGGTATCGCGGGAAGTCATTGGCGTCCTGATCTGCTCCGCTGTTTTCTGGGTTGCCTTTGCCCTGCGGCTGATGCGGGCGGCCGAACCACTCGTCTCGCTCGAGGTGCTGGGCAACCCGATCGTCCTTGCCGGCACTCTGTCGATGTTCCTGCTGCAGGCCTCCAGCGTCGGCCTTGCCGTCTATCTGCCCGTCTATCTGCAATCGATGCTTGGCCTGACGGCCAGCGAATCGGGCATTGCGATGCTTGGCCTTCTGCTTGGAACCGTGGGCGGCGCAGCCTCCAGCGGCCGCCTGATACCACGCTTCGTCCATTACAAGCGCATCGCGATGGTCGGCGTCTTCTTCGCCATTCTGTGCCTTGGCTTGCTCGCCCTTGTCGCCGGCCATGCATCGCTGCTTGTTGTCGAAATCCTGACCATCTGCGTGGGATTGGGAACCGGGACGACTTTTCCGGTGACCACGGTCTCCGTGCAGAACGGCGTCGACCACATGCATCTTGGCGTCGCGACGGGCGTGCTGACCTTCCTGCGTTCGCTGGGCAGTGCATTGGGTGTCGCAATGCTCGGCGCCGTCGCTCTGGGCTTTGGGCTGCCGCTGGCCGGCGAAGGCGTGCAGATGGCCGGACATGCCGCATCGGTCCAGCCCTTCGTGATGATCTTTCTTGTCGCGGCCGCCACGTTGGTGCTGGGGCTCATCACACTGGCGCTGATGCCCGAGAAAGAGCTTCGCGGTCATGTCGACACTCCGGCGCCGATCCTGGCGGAGTAGAGTGGCAGAAAAGGGCTTGGTGGTTTTTCGCCGTAAAGCAATTCCCAGGAACGTGTGACGCGGTTTTCCGTCCGGAATTGCATCAATGCCCTAGCCGGAAACGCCAAGCTTCTTCTGCAGGCTGGTGGACGAGGTCGTGTACTGGAACACGATTCGCTCCCCCGGGTTGACGATGCGTTTGGCCGCCTGCGCCATCAGCGCCACCTCGTGGAATCCCGACAAGATCAGCTTCAGCTTGCCCGGATACCAGTTGATGTCACCGACGGCGAAGATCCCGGGCACCGAGGTCTGGAACTTCTCGGTATCGACCGGGATCAGATTCTCGTGGAGGTTGAGCCCCCATTCAGCGATCGGCCCGAGCTTCATCGTCAGGCCGAAGAAAGGCAGCATGCGCGTGCAAGGCACCTCGATGTCGCCGTCTGGACCACCTTTGATTGTCGCCGATGACAGCTGGCCGTCGGCGCCGGCGAGCCCGGTCACCTGGCCGACCCTGAATTCCAGCTGCTTCATCTCCTGCATCGCATACATCTTGTTGACGCTGTCGGGCGCCGCGCGGAACTCGGGCCTGCGATGCACCAACGTCACGCTTTTGGCCACCGGCTGAAGGTTGAGCGTCCAGTCGAGTGCCGAATCGCCACCGCCAACAATGACAAGGTCGTGGCCGCGAAAATCCTCCATCCGTCGCACCGAATAGAAGACGCTTTTGCCTTCATAGGCTTCGACGCCGGGAATCGGCGGGCGTTTGGGCTGGAATGAGCCGCCGCCGGCGGCGATCACCACCACCTTGGCCTCGAACACCTCGTTCTCGTCGGTGGTGACGCGAAAGCTGCCGTCTTCCAGCGTCTCGAGGCTGGAAACCATGCGGTTGTAGGTGAGGTCAGGCTTGAACGGGTGGATCTGCTCGAGGAGCTTCTCGACCAGCCCCTGTGCCGAGATCGAAGGCCAGCCGGGAATGTCGTAGATCGGCTTCTCCGGATAGAGTTCCGCGCACTGGCCGCCGGGCTTGTCGAGAATGTCGATCAGGCGGCACTTCAGGTCCAACAGGCCGAGTTCGAACACGGCAAACAGGCCGACCGGCCCTGCCCCGACAATGAGGACGTCTGTCTTGATGATGCCGGTCATGCGGTGTGCCTCGCTGCTGGATTGGCGCGAGACTGCATGACCGCCGGCCTGCTGCCAAGCGGCAGCAGGAAAAATCGGCTGTTCAGCCCTGTCGCTCCGGTACCCGCACCACCAGGCCGTCGAGTGCGTCGCGCACCTTGATCTGGCAGGACAGCCGCGAGTTCGGCTGGACGTCATAGGCAAAGTCCAGCATGTCCTCTTCCATCGCTTCCGGCTCGCCGACTTCCGCCGTCCATGCCTCATCGACATAGACATGGCAGGTTGCGCAGGCACAGGCGCCGCCGCACTCCGCCTCGATCCCCGGCACGGCGTTGCGGATGGCGTTTTCCATGACCGTCGAGCCGTTTTCGGCGTCCACGTCGAACTGTGTGCCGTCATGGGCGATGAAGGTCAGCTTGGTCATTTGTCACCTGAAGGGAGTTTCCGCCGAGATAATCACTCTGGCAGACAAGTCAACTGCCGCGCGAAAGCGCCGCTCGGTGACGTTTTTCCGCAAACTGGATCAGCGACTGATGGCGGCGATGAAATCGCGCACTTCGTCGATCAGCGTGCCAAGCCGCTTCAGTGTCTGGCCGTCATCAGGCCGACGCTCGATCTCGGTGGCGCAATCGGCGATGGCGAAGGCGCCGACACCGCGAGCCGACCCTTTCAATCCGTGAGCCAGCAGCAGCCGGTCCTTGAGGTCGGCATCGACTATTTTGTCGCGCACCGACTGCGCCTGCTGTACAAACAGCGCCAGCACTTCCTGCTCCAGGCTGCGGTCACCCATCGTCTGCCGGGCAAGGTGTGCCAAATCGACCGGCCTGGACCGCGCCGTTCCCGATACGTCGCCCCCGGGCATTGAGAAGGCAATGCCGCTTTCGCTACGCATGAACTCGAACTCCGTTTTCTTCGGCCGCCTGAAAAACTAGGCGAATCCAATGGATAACGGGTTAACGAATGGCCCGGAAAAATGTTGCGAAAGCGGCGCCCAAATCACGGTTCCGTTAACCTTATATTTAAAGTTTTACGTATCCCGCCGAATGCATGTTTTCTTTACCCCCCTGTGTCATTACGATACGAGGGTCCATTTTCAGCCTCCTGCGCGGGGGTACCACAAACAGAATTATAAGCCCGCGGCAGCTAGTACAGGGTAGCGAAGGCATGGCGAAGAAACCAACGACAACGACCAGAACTCTCGACAGCGATGTGGCCAGGGAGCTCGAAAAAGCACTCGATTTCGACCTCAGCGGTGATCTTGGCAGCGGCGACCTCGATATCGCGGCTTCGATGGAAGATCTGGAAGCGCAGATATCCCAAGCCGCCGACGAGCTGGCCCGCGAGGGGCGCGACCAGAAGCCGGCTCCCGCCGCCAATCAGGCCGAGGCCGCTCAGCCCGCGTCCAAAACCCAGCCCACGCCCAAGCCTACCGAACTGCGCCCTGTGGAAACACGCAACGGCGGCCAGCCCGCGGCGGGCTTCGCGCCTGCCAATGACGATCGCCAGAAGGACTACAAGACGCTCCTGCACAGCCTGAACAGGCGTGCCTCCAACACCGTCTATTGGGTCATTGCCTTTGTTTCGCTCGCCTGGATCGCGGGCGCCGTCGGGCTGGCCAACCTGCTTTTCGGACCGAGCATCTGGCATATCCGCACCCTTGACCAGTTCTTTGCCCGTCCCGAGCTGATTGGCCTTGCGGTCGCGGCGATCGTGCCGGTCATCCTGTTCTGGGCCTTCGCGGCGATGATTCGCCGTGCCCAGGATATGCGCATCGCCGCCCAGTCGATGACGGAAGTGGCCTTCCGCCTGACCGAGCCGGAAAACATGGCTCAGGATCGCGTCATGATGATCGGCCAAGCCGTTCGCCGCGAGGTGGCGGCCATGGGCGAAGGCATCGAACGCACGCTTGCCCGCGCGGTGGAGTTGGAAACCCTGGTCCACAGCGAAGTCAACCAGATCGAGCGCTCCTATACGGAAAACGAGAACCGGATCCGTTCGCTCGTCGACGGGCTCGGCAGCGAGCGCGAGGCGGTCGTCACCCATGCCGAGCGCGTCCGCGCCTCGATCGCCGGCGCGCATGAGACGCTCAAAGACGAAATCGGTGCCGCCAGCGACATCATTCGCGACAGCATCCTCAACGCATCGACCAAGCTGTCGATGACGATCACCAATTCCGGCGACACGCTGATCGACCGCATCAATGAAAGCTCGCTGTCGATCTTCGATTCGGTGGAAGGCCGGCTTGATACCATCACCGACCGGCTGTCGACCTCCGGCGAGGCTTTCGCCAGCCTGCTCGACACGCGCATTGCCAAGCTGACGGATACGACGGACGGCCTGACCCGGTCGTTGACCGATCTGCTCGACGATCGCACCACCGGCATGGTGTCGCTGCTCGGCGGCGCCGCGCGTACCCTCAATTCGGAATTCGAGGCCAGCCTCAACAGCATCGAGCGCACGCTCGCCGAACGCGGCCAGGCATTGATCAGCGAATTCCAGACCCGCGCCGAGGCGCTGGACACCGGCACGCAGAAACTCAACGCGGCACTCGAGGCCCGCGCGCGCCAGATCAACGAGACGCTGGTCGAACGCGCCCGTGAAATTGCCCACACCTTCGCCGAGAGCAAGGACGCGCTGGCCGCGATGATCGATCAGGGCAAGACCCAGATCGGCGCCGACATGGCCGACATCGTCACCTCGACATCGAGCATGCTGGAGGCCCGCGCTAGCGATTTCGCCGGGCGCATGGAAGCCGCGCGTCACGTCGTCTCGCGTTCCTTCGACGCCGATATCCAGCGGCTCGCCGATGCCCGCGCCGGCATCGAGGAAGCCGTCGAAAACCACAGCCGCAAACTGTCCGAAAGCCGCGAGCGCATGGCGGCCGCGATGGAGGCGGATCTGGCGAAATTCGCCGAAGGCCGCGAAGGCATCGATGCGGCGGTGACCAACCAGGTGCAGAAGCTGGCCGAAGGCCGCAACCTGATCGCGCGTGCCCTCGAAGAGGACCTGCGCAAGGTCAACGAATCGCGTGCTGCCATCGATGCCTCGCTCGGCAGTCATCTCGAAAGGCTGGAAGAAGGCCGCAACCGGCTCTCGCTGGCTCTCAACGAAGACTCCGGGAAGCTTGTGCAAGCTCGTACGATCATTGACGAAATGGTCGCCGGACATGTCGGCAAGCTGGCCGAGGGCCGCAACATACTGTCGCGCGCCCTGGAAGCAGATCTCGGCAAACTGTCCGAAAGCCGCGCCAGCATCGACGGACTGGTTGCCGGCCAGGTCGAGAAGATCGCCGAGGGCCGCGCCGTGCTCGCCAAGGCGCTCGAAAACGACATTGTCGGCATCAAGAGCCTGATCGAGACCCACTCGGCAATGCTGGCGGAAGACCGCAGCCAGCTTGGCCGTTCGCTCGAGAACGACCTCTCGGGCATCAGGACCCTGATCGACGATCATTCGGGAAGGCTCGCCAGCGACCGCAGCCTGCTGTCGCAGACGCTCGAAGCCGACCTTGCCAAACTGGCCGAAAGCCGCTCCAGCATCGACGGCCTCGTCGCCGGCCAGGTCGAGAAGCTGGCCGAGGGCCGCGACATTCTCAAGCGCGCGCTGGAATCGGACCTCAACACCATTCAGGGCGTCATATCCAGCCAGTCGGAAAAACTGGCGGAGGATCGCGGGCAGCTTTCGCGGATCCTGGAAGCCGACCTGCAGAATGTGAACAGCGTCATCGCCGACCACATGAACAGGCTGGTTCAGGATCGTTCGACTTTGTCGAAGGCTCTCGAGGACGACCTCGCCAAACTGGCCGAGAGCCGTTCCAGCATCGACGGGCTGGTCGCCGGCCAGGTCGAGAAGCTGGCCGAAGGCCGCGACATCCTGCGGCGGGCGCTGGAAGCCGACCTCAACACGATCAAGAACACCGTTGCCGACCAGTCGCAGAGGCTGGTCGATGACCGCGCCCAGTTCGCCCGGGCCCTCGAGGCTGATCTCGAAGGCGTCAACAGCCTTGTCCAGGGCCATGCCGAAAGGCTTGCACAGGACCGATCGACACTTTCCAGGGCATTGGAAGACGATCTCGCCAAACTGGCCGAGAGCCGCTCGAGTATTGATGGGCTGGTTTCGGGCCAGGTCGAGAAGCTGGCCGAAGGCCGCAACATCCTCAAGCGTGCGCTCGATGGCGATCTCGAGACGATCAGGGGCACCATTGCTGATCAGTCGCAGAAACTGGTGGATGACCGCGCACAGTTCGCCCGGGCTCTCGAAGCCGACCTTGAAAGCGTCAGCGGCTTGGTAAACAGCCACGCCGAACGGCTCGTCCAGGATCGTTCGACCCTGTCGAGGGCGCTCGAGGACGATCTTGCCAAACTGGCTGAAAGCCGTTCGAGCATCGACGGTCTGGTCGCCGGCCAGGTGGAGAAGCTGGCCGAAGGCCGCGACATTCTCACGCGCGCTCTCGAAGCCGATCTGGCCAAACTGTCCGAAAGCCGCTCCAGCATCGACGGCGTGGTCGCAGGTCAGGTGGAGAAGCTGGCCGAAGGTCGCGACATTCTCAAACGCGCGCTCGAAGCCGATCTGCAGAAGCTGACCGAAAGCCGCAGCGACATCGATGACATCATCTCCGGCCATGTCGGCAAGCTGGCTGAAGGCCGCAACATGCTGAGCCGCGCTCTGGAAGACGATCTCGGCAAGCTCGCCGAGACCCGCAAGGATGTCGATCGCTCCCTGTCCGGCCATATCGACCAGATCGCGGCCAGGAGCACCGACATTTCGGCCGCTATCGCAGCCGATGTGGACAAGATCGAGCAGGCGTTCAGCCGCCAGACCGGTATCATCGAGGAACGCGCCGGGACCATGGAGCGCGCGCTCTCGACCGGTGTCGACAATGTTCGCGGCGTGCTCGAGAGGAGCGCGGTCTTCGTTGCCGGCGCATTGCGTGAAAAGGTCCTGGAAGTCACTAGCGCGCTGCATGAGCAGGCCGGCGCGGCCTTCAGCGACGCGGACCGCAAGATCGCCGAGCGCGCCGAACAGACGTCCGCGGCCCTGTTGGCGCGGGCCGAAGATATTGCCCGTACCTTCGAGGAGGCCGATCGCCGCCTCCACGCCCGTGCGGAAGATACGTCGAACGCCTTGCTTGCCCGTGCCGACGATACCTCCAGCTCACTGCTGGCCCGTGCCTACGAAACCGCCGATCAGCTGGCTGCCCGTGCCAGCGAAATCGCCGGCACCTTCGACAGGGCGGACCAGAGGCTCGCCGCGCGCACCCAGCAAACCGCCGATCAGCTAAACGCCCGTGTAAGCGAAATCGCCGGCACCTTCGACGCGGCGGACCAGAAGCTCGCCGCGCGCGCCCGGGAAACCGCGGATCAGCTTGCTGCCCGGGCCCAGGAAACCGCCGATCATCTGTCTGCCCGCGCGGGCGAGATCGCCGGTACGTTTGACGACGCCGACCAGAAGCTGGTTGCCCGTGCCGTCGAGACGGCACAGTCGCTGGCCGCCCGCGCCGGCGACATCCTGCGCAACTTCGAAAGCGCCGACCAGAGGCTCGGCATGCGTATCGGCGAATCGGCCGAGGCGCTCGCCGCCCGAGCATCCGATCTCGGCCGTATTTTCGACGCCGCCGACCAGCAATTGGTCGCGCGCATCGCGGAAGGATCGGACGCGCTATCCAACCGTGCGTCGGAAATCGGCCGTATCTTTGACGAGGCCGACCAGCGTCTGGTTTCGCGCATCGCCGACAGCTCTTCGACGATCGGCGAGCATGCGCAGACCATCGTCGGTGCTTTCGCCAGCACCGAGCAGAGGGTCGCCGACCGTGCGCGCCAGACCGGCCAGGAACTGGCCGTGCATGCCCGCGAGATCGAGCAGGCGCTTGCCGGCGCAGACGAGCGTCTGGCATCGAGCGCGGCGGCCGCGGCCGCTCGTGTCGAGGAGCAGATCGCCGGGGTCGAGAACCGGCTCGCCAACACCACGGAAACGATCGGCCAAAAGCTCAATGAGCAGGTTTCGACCGCCGAGGCACAGCTTGTTTCGCGCGCCAATGTGATCGCGGAGACCTTTACCGCGGTAGGCCAGCATATCGGCCAAAGCACCAACGACGCCGCCAAGACGATCGGCGCCAATACCCGCGAGCTCAACTCCATGCTCGCGGCGCGGTCGGCCGAAATGTCGAAGATCCTCGATGAGACCGCACGGCCATTGGTCGAGCGCTTCGCCCAGGGCGGCTCCGAACTGCAAAAGAGCATGGAAGAGGTCACCGAACGCGCCGCCGAGAAGCTGCGCAGCGAGAATGCAGCTCTTGTCAACGCGCTCGCCAGCCGCACCGCCGAGACCTTGTCGGCGGTCGAAGGCGCCCGCTCGTCGCTGTCCGACAGCGTCGCCGACCTCATCGGCCGCATGACAAAGTCCAGTTCGCAGCTCGGTCAGTTGATCGAGCAGGCCGCGGTCAACCTCAGCCAGGTCGACGAACGCCTGACCGGCAGCACGCAAAGCTTCGCGGCCACCACCGAAAAGGCGGCTCAGACCTTTGCCAGCTCGGCGCGCCTGGTTGATTCCAACACCACGAGACTGACAGAGCTGTCGTCGTCGACCTTGCGCGAAGTGGCATCGATCGCCACCAAGTTCGACGAGCACAGCCGCCTGCTGGTCAGCGCCTCGGACCTCCTGAGCTCGGCCCAGAGCAACCTCGAGCACACGCTGGAAAGGCAGTCGTCGCTCGAAGAGCTCGCCGTCGGCCTGGTCAAGAAGTCGGAGGACCTCGAAAGGGTCATGCGCTCCTTCGAAAACCTCGTCGGTCAGACGTTGCAGAACGCCGAGGGCAAGACGCTGGAGTCCGCAGACAAGATCCGCAACGCCATCACCGATGTCGTTGATTCGGCCACCAAGCGCTTCGCCGATGCGACCGAGGAGATGCGTCGCACCGCCGGCTCGATCAAGAGCGAACTCGACCTCACCCGCGCCGAACTCAAGAAGGGCGTCATCGAGATGCCGGAAGAGGCAAAGGAATCGACCTCTGCCATCCGCCGCGCCGTCTCGGAGCAGATCAACGCCTTGAAGGAGCTTTCGGACATCGTTGCGAAGTCCGGTCGCGGTGGCGACGCCTCGGAGCCGCGCGGCCTGCGCCCGGCGCCGCCGGCGCCACGCGCCGCCGAACCGCCGCGTCGTGCCCCTGCACCGCAGCCGGAACTTCGTGCGCCGCAGGCGCCGCTGGGTGGCACGGCGCTGCGCGGCACGCTCGACCTCGATCGTCCGGCCGAAGCGCCACCGCGCCCGCGCTCCGACGCCAGTGCCCGGACGCCGCAGGGCGGCTGGGTGCGCGATCTTCTGACCGCGGCATCGAACGACGCAGACCTCGGGCCCACGGCACCGGCGGCGCCCGCGGAAGCACCGCGCGCAACCCCTGCCCAGCGCTCGCCGCTGCATGTCGTGGAATCACTGAACTCGCTCTCAGTCGACATCGCGCGAGCCATCGACCACGATGCCTCGATCGAGTTGTGGAACCGTTATCGGCGCGGCGAACGTGACGTCTTCACCCGCCGGCTCTACACGCTGAAGGGTCAGCAGACATTCGACGAGATTCGCCGCAAATATCAGGCCGAGGCCGAATTCCGCGCCGCCGTCGACCGCTACTGCGACGACTTCGAGAAGCTGCTCAAGGATGTCTCGCGCAACGATCGCGACAACATCATGGCGCAGACCTATCTGACCTCGGACACCGGTAAGGTCTACACCATGCTGGCCCACGCCAGCGGTCGCTTGCATTAAACCGGGAATTGAACAGGCGGGGCCTTGGCCTCGCCTGTGACTATCCTAAACTTTCCGGCGCATGCTGACCCTGTCCCCATGGGGCGCTGTTCTGTCCTGGGGCAAGGACGAACTGAACACGATCGTCATCAGTTGCCATGTCGCGGGCATTTCCCCTTCCGTCCCGGCCACCCGGTTTGGCAACGCCGTAAAGCTGCTGATCGCGGTTGGGATGCCGATCGAGGATTTGGCCAGGACGCCGAGCAAAAGGCTTGCGGACTATTATCGCGTCGACCACCCGCGTTGCAGGGGACAAGACGCGCTCGACGATGCGCTGTCCCCGACCTATACCCTGCAGCACCTGATGAAGACTGGAAAGCTGCGGCCTGATGTCTTCGAGCACAGATAGCCAGAAAGCGTCGCCGCCCCTGCCGCTCAGATCACCGAATCGGTCCAGCGAACGATTTGCCTGGCGGCATCGCCGAACGCGCTGTCGAGCGCACTGACATAGGCGGGATTGCCGCGCCCCGAAACGGGCGCGGTCGCGGTGAAGCTCTTGGAAGCGCGCACCTCGCCATTGCGGTCGTTGAGGATGCGCACGAACAGGTCAACCTCGGCATGTTCGCCGCCCTCGACGCGAACTTCGAAGGATCGGATCTCGACAATCACCTGGTAATCGATCGCCAGCCCCTCGCCCGGCTTGCCGACGCCGGCAAAACTGCCCGAGCGCTGAAACGTCTCGGCCAACCGCGCCTGCACGATCAGGGGCAGGCGGTCAGCCCATTGCGCGCCCTTCAGATACTGGATCGAGCGGTCGGAGGGCTTGATGACGATGTTCTGGCTGTCCAGCGCCTTGAGCGCCGAAGGCTGGGCGATCAGGATCTGGCGACGGCTGTGGCCATGTGCCTCGACCGAAGGTGCCGACAGCTCAAACGTGTCGAGTGGCGCGGGTCCGCCGCCCGGCAGAGCCGCGCAGCTGGCGAGGGCCAAGGCAAGCAATGCCACGCCCGATCTGGACACAATCGACTTCACGCACGCCCCCTACCATCCCCGTTATTTATCGACCTCAAAAATAACCTACATCCGCAATGATTGTTTCTGAGGCGAGCAGACGCCGAAGTCAACGCCGCGCCCTGCCGTCGAACTGCCGAACCTCGCCTTCGCCACCCGAGAGAATGCGCTGTGGATTGCGGCTGAGATCTGTCACCGCCTCCTCGATGCGACCGATCGAACGGCGGCTGTCCTGCACCAGCGCCTCGACATTCGAAAGTCCCTGGCCCGAGAAGCGCGCCAGATTGTCGGTGATGGTCCCAAGCCGCGCATTCAGTGTATCGGCAACCTGCTTGAATGATTTCAGCGTCGCCCTGGCATCGGCCATCACGCCATCGGCCTGGCCCGATCCGAGCAAGGTGTCGACCCTGGCGAGGATGCCGTCGACACGCACCGAAGCATCGTTGAGCCGTTGCGCAAGCTGCTTGGCGTCCTTGATGGTCTGGTTGATATCGTCGGCGCGGTTGGCGAACTTGTTGGTCACGACGGCGATATCGGCGGCGGCCTTGTTGGCGCTTTCGCTGGCCTTCTGGATGTTGGCTAGAGCCGTACGCACCTGCGCCGGGTCGATGCCGTCGAGCACCCCGTCGACCTTGGCCAGCGTGCCTTGCGTCTGCTTGGCGAAATCATTGACCGACCCGACCGCGGTATCGACATTCCTGATGACGCCGTCGAGCTGCCGTGACGTTTCCTTGAGGTTCGCGGTCACGGTATCGACATTGGCCACGATGCTCTTGATCTTGTCCTTGTCGACGGCATTGAGCAGTCCTTCCGCCGCCTTCAACGTGCCGTCGAGTTTGCCGGACACACCCTTCAACTCGTCGGAGAGCGCGCTGACGCTGGACAGGAACTTGTCGATGCCGTCGGAATTCCTGGCCAGCGCATCGGAGAAGGTCTGCACGTTGTGCACGGTCTGCGTCAGCGGTCCACGGACATCCTTGGTGAAGCCCTCGAGTTCGCTCAGCACCTTGTCGGCGCGGTTGAAGATGTTCTGCGCGGTCTGCAGCAGATTGGTCACGGCCGACGGGTTGGCGATGATCTCGGCGACCTTGCCTTCCTTTTCCGCCTGGTCGAGCAGCTTCACTTCCTTGGGATCGGCGCCCTTGAGTTCGATATTGGCCTGCCCGGTAAGACCGGCAAGGCCGATATCGGCCTGCGTCGACTTGGTGATCGGCGTCAGCCGATCGATCTCGGTGTCGGCAATGGCGACAGTCGGATTGTCGACGTCGATATAGACACGCTTGACGTCACCGACCTTGACGCCGTTGAACAGCACGAAGCTGCCGCGGCCGAGGCCGGAAGCCGAGCCCGGGATGCGCACGCGCAGCAGGGCCGTCTCGCCCCTGTCGCCGATCGCGGCTGTCCAATAGACGAAGCCGAACGCCGCCAGGATCGCAACCAGCGTAAAAATGCCGACAATGACGTAGTTGGCTCTGGTTTCCATTGCTTCACTTATGGCTATGCACGCGTGGCAAGATCAAGTTGCCGGGCGCGTTTTCCGCGGAAATAGGATTTTACCCACGGCTCCTCGCTCTTCAGCATGTCGTCGATTGTGCCCTCGACCAGCACCTTTTTCTTGCCGAGTACCGCCACGTGATCGCAAGCGGTGAACAGGGTGTCCAAGTCGTGCGTGACCATATAGACGGTCAGATCCATGGTGTCGCGCAGCTTGACGACGAGTTCGTCGAACTCGGCCGCGCTGATCGGGTCGAGGCCGGACGTCGGCTCGTCGAGAAAGACGATGTCCGGATCGAGCGCCAGGGCGCGCGCAAGCGCGGCGCGTTTGATCATGCCGCCGGAGAGTTCGGAGGGGAATTTCTGCGCCGCATCCGGCGGCAGTCCAACCAACTCGATCTTGAGCAGCGCCAGCTCGTCCATCAGCTTCTTCGGCAAGTCGAGATATTCGCGCATCGGCACCTGCACGTTCTCCAGCACGGTCAGCGCCGAAAACAGGGCGCCATGCTGGAACAGCACGCCAAGGCGCATGTCGATGCGCAGCCGCTCGATGTCGCTTGCCTTGTCGACATCGACCCCGAACAGCCGGATCGTTCCAGACTGCTTCGGCACCAACCCGAGAATGGTTCGCAACAGGACGGACTTGCCGGCGCCCGACGCACCGACGAAACCCAGGATCTCGCCGCGTCTGATGTCGAGCGACAGCTTGTCAAGGATCAGCTTGTCCTCGATGGCAACGGTGACGTCGCGCACCGAGAGCACGATTTCGCTCTCGTCCTGTTCCTGCGTCGTCATCCCACTGCCCTTCGCCATCTTAGAACTCGATCGCGGCGTAGAACATGGCGAAGAGCCCGTCGAGGATGATGACGACGAAGATCGACTTCACCACCGAGGCAGTCACGTGCTGGCCGAGTGACTCGGCGCTGCCGCCGACCTTCATGCCTTCGACGGAAGCGATGGTGCCGATGATCATCGCCATGAACGGCGCCTTGATCAGCCCGGCAAAGATGGTGCTGAGATCGATGGCGACCCGGAGCCTGTCGAGGAAAGCGGCCGGTGGAATGTCGGAATAGAGCCAGGCCGCGACAATGCCGCCGCCGAGTGCGGCGAAGTTGGCGATGATCGTCAGGCACGGCAAGGCGATCACCAGCGCAACCAGGCGCGGAAAGACCAGGACGCCGATCGGATTGAGACCGATGACCTTCAGCGCGTCGACCTCCTCGCGCATCTTCATCGAGCCGATCTCGGCGGTGATCGCGCTGCCGGAGCGGCCGGCGATCATGATTGCCGTCATCAGCACGCCGAGTTCGCGCAGGATCAGCACGCCGACGAGGTCGACGACGAAGATATCGGCACCGAAATAGCGGAGCTGATAGGCGCCTTGCTGGGCAACGATGGCACCGACGATCGCCGACATCAGCACCACCACCGGAATGGCGCCGACGCCCATGCGATCGATCTGGTTGAAGATCGCCGCCGGGTTGACGGCATGGCCGCGGCCGAGCTTCATCTGCGCGCCGCGGATGGTGGCGCCCAATATGTTCATCGAGGCGAGGAAATCGTCGCGCATCTCGTAAACGCGCCGGCCAACCGCCTCCAGGGCACGAATGATGATGTTCGGCGGCCGCGCCGGCCCCGATTCGGGCTCGCGGCGCACGGCTTCGCCCACGGCGTCGAGCAGGATGGAGGCGATCTCGCTTTGGCCCTGCATCCGGACCTCGACGTTCTTCTTCTCGAACACGCTGACCAGCCGGTCGATCAACCAGGCGCCGGCGGTATCGATCTTCTCGATTTTCGAAAGATCGAGGGCCAAGGTCCTGAAACCGCTTCGCTTCTCGATCTTGCGCATGTCGGCGTCGATCAGCGCAACGGTTCGTGTCGTCCAGATTCCGGAGAACGCGCAACCGAGAACGTCGCCCTCCTCGCCGACCGCCACGCGTGGGCCGTGGTCAGCCTCCGAGGCGGTCGTACCGCTTGCGTCGCGCTTGCCGATGGTCAACATGGCGTCCTGTTTAGCCTGATGGGTCCGACCTTGTCGATTTGCCGACAACCCTTCTCGCACAGCCGGAGCAGAAAAATATGGCGCGTGTCATTTCGGTCGAGGCGGAACGTTTCCCGATCGCCGGAACCTTCACCATTTCGCGCGGCTCCAAGACCGAGGCCGAGGTCATCACCTGCACGATCCGTGAAAACGGACATGTCGGGCGCGGCGAATGCGTTCCCTACAAACGCTACGGCGAGACCATGGACGGTGTGCGCGACGCGATAGAGGCCATGCGCGAACGGATTGCCGGCGGCATGGATCGGACCGCCCTGCTCTCGGCCATGGCGGGCGGCGCCGCGCGCAACGCTGTCGACTGTGCCCTGTGGGATCTCGAGGCAAAGATCAGCGGAATACCGGTGGCCGACGCCATGCATTCCGCTCCGCTGTCGAGCCTCGAAACAGCCTACACCCTGTCGCTCGCCGAACCGGAGGCGATGGCGGCGCAGGCGCGTGCCAATGCCATGCGGCCTCTGCTCAAGGTCAAGATCGGGGGCGACAACGACATGGCCAGGATTCGCGCTGTCACGGAGGCTGCGCCGCAAGGCCGTATCATCCTCGATGCCAATGAGGGGTGGACCGACGAGAACATCGAGGCCAATCTCGCCTTTGCCGCACAACATGGCATCGCGCTTGTCGAACAGCCCCTGCCCGCTGGACACGACGAGATCCTGCGCCGAATTGCGCATCCGGTGCCGATCTGTGCCGACGAAAGCGTGCATGAGACAAAGGACCTCGGTTCGCTGGTCGGCCTCTATGACGCGGTCAACATCAAGCTCGACAAGACGGGCGGCCTGACGGAGGCGCTCGTGCTTCGCGACCGGGCTCGGGATCTGGGGTTCGGCATCATGGTCGGGTGCATGGTCGGCACATCGCTGGCGATGGCGCCGGCGGTGCTGCTTGCGCAAGGAGCCGATTTCGTCGATCTCGATGGCCCGCTGCTGCTTGCGCGCGACCGCCAGCCGGGCCTGGTCTACAAGGGTTCGCTGGTCTCACCGCCGGACCGGGTGCTGTGGGGCTGAGCGCGCGGCAAGCCCGATCAGCACCAGGCCGACGATGGCGATCGGAATCATCGCCAGGAAACCGTCGACCCCGAGACGATCATAGAGCGGACCGGAAGCCAGCGTGACGGCGGCCATGAAGAAGCCGTTGAAGAAATAGGCGATGCCTTGCGCAGCGCCCGTGCGCTCTTCCGAGACGGTCTCGCCGATCATCTTCTGCAGGCCGATCAGCACCATCGCGACGGACACCGAATGCAGCGACTGCACGGCGAAGAAGCCGGCGATGCCAAGGCCGAGCGGCCATACCAGTGGAAAGATGATCCAGCGTACGATCGACCCGATGCCGGCGATGACCATCACCCTGACGACGGGCACAGAGGCAAAAATGCGGTTGAAAAACAAAAACATGCAGACTTCGGAAACCACGCCCCAGGCCCACAGCAGGCCGACGACCGAATCGCTGAGGCCGATCGATTTCCAGTAGATGGAAACGAAGCCATAGAGGAATGCATGGCTGGCGGTGATGATGCCGACGCCAAGGGTGAAGTAGAGGAAATAGGCGTTGAAGAGACTCGGCGCCGCGTGCTGGATTTCCACCGCCGACAACGGCGAGGCCTTGCGCGGCCGCCCCATGCGCGGCGCCAGCAGCCCTGCAGTGAGTGCCGCGCCAAGGGCCAGGAATATGATGACCGGAACGGCTTGAGGACCGCTGGCCGCCAGGATGAAGCCGCCCGCGACATTGGCGCAGAGATAACAGATTGAACCCCATTTGCGCATGCTGGCGTAGTTCGAGCCGAAGCGGCGCACGCCCGAAAGCGCCAGCGAATCGGCGATCGGCGAATGCGGCGTCCAGACGATAGTCAGCGCCAGCGACACAGCCAGCACCGTCGAGTAGGTCGGCGTGAGAAAATACCCCGCCGACAAAAGCAGCGCGGCCGCCACCAGCGCGACATAGACATCGGCGCGGTCCCTCGCCCGATCGGCGAGTGTGGTCAGCAACGGCGTCGTCACCACACGCATGAACATAGGCGCCGCCAGGATGACGGCGATCTGCTCGGCGTGAAACCCCTTGGCCTGCAGCCAGAGCGGGAAATAGGGCAGATGCGTGCCAAGCGACAGGAACAACGTGCCGAAGATCAGGCTCATGCGCAGTTCGAAATGGCGTGGCTTGAGGAGTTGTTCTGGCGAAAGCGGCGGCAGGGACATGAATCGATCCAATTGCGCCGCATTCCGTCAGCCGGTCAGCAACGTGGGTCGACCCATAACATAGGGGAAAACCGGGCGAAACCGGTTGGACTAATCGATTAGTGCCGAACCTCTGAGGAAATTCGGCTCAGGCCGCCTGCCCTACCCGATCTTCGATGAGCAACGGAATGAAAGGCTCGTCCGGCGCCTCGGGCAGGACATGCGCCCAGGTCAGGATTTCCATCCGGCCGTCGAAATGTTCGACCACGGCCGTGCAGCTCTCCACCCAGTCGCCGGTGTTGATGTAGCGCACGTCCTCGAAATTCTCGATCGCCGCATGGTGGATGTGGCCGCAGATGACGCCGTCGACATGCGAGCGGCGCGCCTCCTCGGTGAGCACGGTCTGGAACGAGCCGATGAAGTTGACCGCCTTCTTGACCTTGACCTTTGCCCAGGACGAGAACGACCAGTAGGGCAGGCCGAGCAATTGGCGCAGCCGTGTCACCACGCGGTTGACGATCATCGCGGCGTCATAGGCATGATCGCCGAGATAGGCGAGCCAGCGCTGATTGTGGACGACGGTGTCGAACTGGTCGCCATGGATGACGAGCAGGCGTTTGCCATCGGCGGTTTCGTGGATCGCACGGTCGGCGACGACGATGCCGCCGAAATGCACGCCCTGGAACTGGCGAGCGAACTCGTCGTGGTTGCCGGCGATATAGGTGATGCTGGCGCCCTTGCGCGCCTTGCGCAGCAGTTTCTGCACGACGTCGTTGTGGCTTTGCGGCCAGTGCCAGCTGCGCCGCAGCCGCCAGCCGTCGACGATATCACCGACCAGATAGATGATGTCGGCGTCATGATAACGCAGGAAATCGATCAGGAACTCGGCCTTCGCCGCCTTCGAGCCCAGATGGACGTCGGAAATGAACATGCTGCGGAAAGTGCGGGGCTCTTGGCCTGACATCGCGATTTCACCCTTGCTTTCGAGCAGCCTATGCGCCGATTCATGCAACAACCGTATGACGGTTGCGATTGGTCCAGCGCTGGCGCTAGCCTGCCGGGCAAATCACAGGAGAAATTCGTCATGGATCTCGGTATCAGGGGAAAGAAGGCTATCGTCTGCGCTTCGAGCAAGGGGCTTGGGAAAGGCTGTGCCATGGCGCTGGCCGAAGCCGGTTGCGATATCGTCGTCAACGGCCGCAACGCGGAGCTGGTGGCGAAAACCGCCGCCGAGCTGCGCCAGCGCTATGGCGTGACGGTGACGGAAGTCGTTGGCGATGTTTCGAAATCGGAGGTGCAGAAGGCGCTGCTTGCCGCCTGCCCGGAACCCGACATCCTCGTCAACAACAATGGCGGGCCGCCGCTTCGCGATTTCCGCGAGCTCGATCGCGCCAAGATCCTTGAAGGCGTCACCCAGAACATGGTGACGCCGATCGAGCTGGTGCAGGCCGTCCTCGACGGCATGGCGGCGCGCGGCTTCGGCCGTATCGTCAACATCACCTCACTGTCGGTCTATGTCCCCATCCCCGGCCTTGACCTGTCGTCCGGCGCGCGCGCCGGCCTGACTTCGTTCCTTGCCGGCGTGGCGCGAACGGTGATCGATCGCAACGTCACCATCAACTCTCTCTTGCCCGGCAAGCTCGACACCGACCGCCTGCGCGGCCCGCACGAGGCCGGTACCGTCGAGGATCCCGCGGCGGCCGCGGCGCGCAAGACCCGCATCAGCGCCGATGTGCCGGCCAAGCGGCTCGGCACGCCGGAGGAATTCGGCCAGATCTGCGCCTTCCTGTGCTCGGTCCATGCCGGCTATCTGACCGGACAGAACATGCCGGTCGACGGCGGTCTCTACGTCAGCGCCTTCTGATCGGAGGGGCGGCAAAACGGCGCGACTCATCTGGCATGAAACAGCCGCAAATATCTGACATCTAGTGATTTTCGACGTGCCGACCCATAAAGCCATCGGCGCGTCAATTAGCGTCGCGAAAACCGCTGACCTCATGCTAAAAGGACTCTCGAAGCAGGTTTCGAGGGAGCGGCCGCATGGAAGGCGAGAACAAGAAGACGGCACGTTCGGATCTCGACGAAGCCGCCCTCTACTTCCACAAGCATCCGACGCCGGGAAAGCTTGAGATCCAGGCGACCAAGCCGCTCGGCAACCAGCGCGACCTGGCGCTCGCCTATTCGCCCGGCGTGGCGGCCCCTTGCCTCGAAATCCGCGACAATCCGGCGACCGCCGCCGACTACACGGCGCGCGCCAACCTCGTCGGCGTCGTCTCCAACGGCTCGGCCGTGCTCGGCCTCGGCAATATCGGCCCGCTGGCCTCGAAGCCGGTCATGGAAGGCAAGGCGGTCCTGTTCAAGAAGTTCGCCGGTATCGATGTCTTCGACATCGAGATCGACGCCCCGGAGATCGAGCGCATGGTCGAGACCGTCGCCGCTCTCGAGCCCACTTTCGGCGGTATCAACCTAGAGGACATTAAGGCGCCGGAGTGTTTTGAAGTCGAGGAACGGCTGAAGGCCCGCATGGGGATTCCGGTGTTCCACGACGACCAGCACGGCACCGCCATCATCGTCGCCGCCGCCGTGCTCAACGGGCTGGAATTCGCCGGCAAGACCATATCGGACATCAAGATCGTCACCTCCGGCGCGGGTGCGGCCGCGCTCGCCTGCCTGAACCTGTTGGTCTCACTTGGCGCCAAGGTCGAAAACATCTGGGTCACCGACCGCTTCGGCGTCGCCTACAAAGGCCGGGCCGACGAGATGGATCGCTGGAAAGACCCCTATGTGAAGAACACCGAGGCGCGCACGCTTGCCGATGTCCTCCCAGGCGCCGACGTTTTCCTCGGCCTTTCGGCGGCGGGCGTGCTGAAGCCGGAACTGCTCGAGCATATGGCGCCGAAGCCCTTGATCCTGGCGCTGGCCAACCCCAATCCGGAGATCATGCCGGAAGTGGCGCGCGCGGCGCGTCCCGATGCCATGATCTGCACCGGCCGGTCCGATTTTCCCAATCAGGTCAATAATGTCCTGTGTTTCCCTTACATCTTCCGAGGCGCGTTGGATTGCGGTGCCAGCGCCATCAACGAGGAGATGAAGATGGCCGCGGTGCGGGCCATCGCCGCCCTTGCCCGCGAGGAGCCATCGGACGTCGCCGCACGCGCCTATTCCGGCGAGACGCCGATCTTCGGACCCGAATTCCTGATCCCCTCGCCCTTCGATCCGCGTCTCATCCTACGTATCGCGCCGGCGGTTGCCAAGGCGGCATGCGACACCGGTGTCGCCACACGGCCGATCACCGACTTCGCCGCCTATGTCGACAAGCTCAATCGCTTCGTCTTCCGCTCGGGCCTGGTGATGAAGCCGGTGTTCTCGTCCGCCAAGGCTTCGAGCGCCAAGCGCGTCATCTATGCCGACGGCGAGGATGAGCGCGTGCTACGCGCCGCCCAGGTGGTGCTTGAGGAAGGCATCGCCGAGCCGATCCTGATCGGCCGTCCGCATGTCGTCGAGGTCAGGCTGAAACGCTACGGCCTGCGCATCAAGCCGGGCGTCGATTTCGGCCTGATCAACCCCGAGGACGATCCGCGCTATCGCCACTATGTCGACCTCCTGATCGAACTCGCGGGCCGGCGCGGCGTGACGACGGAGGCCGCGCGCACGATGGTGCGCACCGACAATACGGTGATCGCGGCCCTGGCGCTGAAGCGCGGCGATGCGGACGCCATGGTCTGTGGCCTCGAAGGGCGCTTCGAGCGGCATCTGCGCAACGTCACGCTGATCATCGGGCCGCGCGCCGGCATCAGGGACTATGACCTGTCGACGCTGTCGATGCTGATCTCGCAGCGCGGCATTATCTTTCTCACCGACACCCACGTCTCCGTCGACCCGACGGCCGAGGAGATCGCCGAGATGACCGTGCTGGCGGCGGAGGAAATCCAGCGCTTCGGCATCGAGCCGAAGGCAGCGCTGCTCTCGCATTCGGACTTCGGCTCGCGCGATTCGCCGAGCGCGCTCAAGATGCGGCAGGCGGCGGCGATCCTGGCGCGGATCGCGCCGGAACTGCAGTGCGACGGCGAAATGCATGCCGATTCCGCTTTGTCGGAGCATCTGCGCCAGCGCGTCTATCCGCATTCGCGCCTGAAGGGCGAAGCCAATCTGCTGGTGTTCCCGAACCTCGATTCGGCCAACATCACGCTGACGGCGCTGCGCGCCATGATGGATGCCCTGCATGTCGGGCCGATCCTGCTCGGCACCGACAAGCCGGCGCACATTCTGACGCCGTCGGTCACGTCACGCGGTGTGGTCAACATGACGGCGCTGGCCGTGGTCGAGGCCGCGCACAAGGCACAGGCGATCGCCAACCTGGGCTGAGCCACGATTTCGCGGTAAACTGCGATTAACCGCGAACACGGTAGCCTTGCGGACGATGGCGGAGTTGGGCGGATGACAGGCGGAGGGTGGAAGCAGGCGCATGCTGCCGTGCTGCTCGGCCTCTTCCTGTCCGGTGCCGCGATCACCAAGCCGCAGGCCGCCTCGCGGGTCTGCCGCCAGTTGGAGGCCGATCTTGCCGCGGCTTCGCGCGGCGGGGGCGGAGGTCCGGCAATGATCCGGAAATACGATGCCGCGATCGATAGGCAGCGCCAACAGATATCGAGGGCACGCGATCAGGCGAGCAGCGTCGGGTGCGGATTTTCGCTGTTTTCCCGCAACATCAATCAATGCGCCGGTCTCAACGCCACCATCGACCGCATGAACGCCAATCTCGACAGCCTGCAGGCCAAGCGTGCACAGCTCGCCGGCGGCGGCTCACGCCGCGATCGTGGCCGCATCCTGGCGGCGCTCGACGCCAATGGCTGCCGCGACGATGCTGCCCCCCAACGCCGCGCTCCGCTGCAGGACGCCGAGCGCGGGGAAGACGACAACACGAACCTGTTCGACCAGCTTTTCGGCGGCGACAGCCGACAGGTCGATACATTGGACCAGCCCGATGATTCCGGCGAGGAGCGCAACGTCCGCCGCGTCCTGAACCTGCCCGGCACTCCGGATTTTGCGGGCACCGGCGGAGAGTTCCACACCACCTGCGTGCGTACTTGCGACGGCTATTTCTTCCCCATGTCGAACGCTGCCTCGGCCGGCGATTTCGAACGCGACCAGAAGAATTGCGAATCGAGCTGCCCCGGCACCGAAATGCAGGTTTTCTATTCGCGCGGCATGGATGACGATTCGGCCTCGATGACGTCGTCGGTCACCGGCAGGCCTTACAGCGAATTGCCGACCGCCTATCTCTACAAGCAGTCCAATGTGTCGCGGCCGCCGGCCTGCGGCTGCAACGCCGCGCAGAATTTCCAGATCATTGGCGGCAATCCGTCGAACCCGACGCAACCGCAGCCCGAAGCGGCCGCGCCCTTCGTTCCCGTTCCGGCCTCCAAGCCAGATCCGGGTGCCGACTCGGAAACGCTGGCCAATAGAGAAGGCGGGCTCGACCGTGAAGCCATCAAGCGGCTTTCCGCGAAGCCGGTGACGTCGCCCGTCTCGGCCCTGCCGCCGGAGCAGCGCAAGGTCAGGGTCGTCGGGCCAACGTTCCTTCCCGACCCATCAGCGGCAATAAATCTGCAAGCTCCGGCCCCGAAGGCAGCCCAGTAAGGGCAAGTCTGAGCGGCATGAACAGCCCCTTGCCTTTGCGCCCGGTCGCTTCCCTGATCTTGCCCGTCCAGTCCTTCCAGACCGTCCCGTTCCAGGGCTCCTCCGGCAGGATATCAAAGGCCTGATGCAGAAAATCGCGGTCGTCGGCGGAGAATTCGGACCGCTCCTGCGGCCCCTCGCGCAGGATGCGCCACCAGCCCACGGCGTCGGCGAGCCGGTCAAGGTTGCCGCGCACGGCCAGCCAGAAGGGCTCGGCCTGTTCGCCGGAGATACCGAGCACCATCAGCCTGTCTCGTGCCTCGTCGAACGGCATGTGGTGCAGCAGGGCCCGGTTGAGCACGAAAAGCTCGTCCGGATCGAACTTGGCCGACGATTTTGACGTCGCGGCCGGGTCGAAATGACCGGCCAGTTCGGTCAGGTCATGCGCGGCCGCGACATTCTCCGAAGTCCCGACCAGCACGGCCAGCGAAGCGACAGCCATCGGCTCGATGCCTTCCTCACGCAGGCTTTCGATGGACAGTGCCCCGGTGCGCTTCGACAGTCCCTCGCCCGACACGGTGGTCAAGAGATTGTGGTGGCCGAAGACCGGCGGCTCGGCGCCCAGCGCCTTGAACAGAGCGATCTGCACGCCGGTGTTGGTGACATGGTCGTCGCCGCGGATGACATGGCTGACGCCCATATCGATGTCGTCGACGACCGATGGCAGCGTGTAGAGATAAGTGCCGTCCTCGCGCACCAGGACCGGGTCGGACAGCGAAGCCAGATCCACGGTTTCCTCGCCACGCACCAGATCGTTCCAGTGCACCTCGGTGCGCTCTGGCTGCTGCGGATCGCCAGTGAAATTGGGCAGCAGGAAGCGCCAGTGCGGCTTGCGGCCATCAGCCTGATATTCGGCCACCTGCTCGTGGGTCAGCGCCAAGGCCTCGCGGCCGTAGACCGGCGGCAGGCCGCGCGTGCGGCGCACTTTGCGCCTGAGATCCAGTTCCTCCGGCGTTTCGTAGCAGGCGTACAGAACCCCCGCCGCCTTCAGCCGCTCGACCGCGGCGTCATAGACCTCGAAGCGCCGCGACTGATATTCGGTGGCATCCGGGAAAATGCCCAGCCAATGCAGGTCGTAGAGGATGGCGTCGGAGAATTCCTGCTTCGAGCGGGCAATGTCGGTGTCGTCGAAGCGCTGGATGAAACGGCCCTTGTTGTTCACGGCAAACAGCCAGTTGAACAAAGCGGTGCGCGCATTGCCGATATGGATGCGGCCGGTCGGTGACGGAGCGAAACGAACGGTAACTGTCATGAGCGGGGCGTACCGGATGCTTTTGTGATTGACAAGATGCGCCCCCGCACCGTGCCGCAGACATAGAACATGGCGCGCATAATGAAAAGAGCGGGGCCATGCGTGTTGCATGGCCCCGATCCCGTCAGATGACCATGCCCTTGGTCAGCTCCAGCGCCTGGCGCTCGAACAGACGACGGTAGATGCCGCCCTTCAGCCGGATCAGTTCGTCGTGCGAACCTTCCTCGACGATTTTGCCTCGGTCGAAGACCAGCAGCCTGTCGAGCGCCCGCACCGTCGACAGCCGGTGCGCGATAACAAGCGTCGTGCGGCCGACCATCAGCCGTTCCATGGCTTGCTGGATCAGCACCTCCGATTCCGAATCGAGGCTCGATGTCGCCTCGTCCAGGATCAGGATGCGGGCATCGGCAAGGAAAGCGCGCGCGATGGCCACGCGCTGCCGCTCGCCCCCCGACAGTTTCACGCCACGCTCGCCAACCAGCGTGCCGTAGCCCTTCGGCAGGTTGACGATGAAATCATGCGCGCTCGCCAGTCTGGCGGCATGCTCGATCTCCCATGCGCATCGCTGGTCGACAGGCTCCAATGCGAAACGGTGCTTAGCTCCGGATGGTCGATGAGTGCCCGCACCAGCCGCAACCCGATGCCTCGCCCGCGATGCTGCGGCCAGACGATGATGTCGGCGAGATAGGCGAACACCGTGCGGTCGGTGATGGCCCGACCGAAGCCGACCTGTTTGCCGTCGATATAGGCGGCGGCGCAGAACGAATGGGCAAAGGCGCGGCGGTGCGTTTCATCGCTGCGCCCGTCGCCCCAGTAGCTCGCCATCAACAGATCCGACGTCGCCCGGAAATCGATCCGCGACAGGTCGAAGCTGATTTCACACTCAGGCATGGCTCTGTCCTCGCCACAGTGCGGCGAAATTTTCGGTCAGCAGGCGAAACGCGCCTATCCGCGATCCCTGAAACGGTTGGTGATGGGATAGCGGCGGTCGCGGCCGAAATTCTTCCTGGTGATCTTCACGCCCGGTGCCGCCTGCCGGCGTTTGTATTCCGCGATGTAGAGCAGATGCTCTATACGCGTCACCGTCGCCCGGTCGTGGCCGCGCGCCACGATGTCATCGACGCCCATCTCGTTCTCGATCAGGCATTCCAGGATGTCGTCCAACACCGGATAGGGCGGCAGCGAATCCTGGTCGGTCTGGTTCTCGCGCAATTCCGCCGACGGCGCCTTGTCGATGATGTTCTTGGGGATGACCTCGCCGGAAGGCCCGAGCGCGCCCGGCGGCACATGGCTGTTGCGCCAGCGCGACAGCGCGTAGACCTGCATCTTGTAGAGGTCCTTGATCGGGTTGAAGCCGCCGTTCATGTCGCCATAGAGAGTGGCGTAGCCGACGGACATCTCGCTCTTGTTGCCCGTGGTGACGACCATCGAGCCGAACTTGTTGGAGATCGCCATCAGGATGGTGCCGCGCGCACGGCTCTGCAGGTTCTCTTCGGTGATGCCTTCCTTGGTGCCCTCGAAAAGCTGCGTCAGCGCATGCATGAAGCCTTCGACCGGCTCGAAGATCGGCACGATGTCATAGCGGCAGCCGAGCGCGCGGGCGCAGTCCTCGGCGTCCTTCAGCGAATCCTTCGACGTGTAGCGGTAAGGCATCATCACCGCGCGCAGCCGTTCCTCGCCAAGTGCGTCGACGGCAAGGGCCGCGCAGATCGCCGAATCGATGCCGCCCGACAGGCCGAGCACGACATTCTTGAAGCCGTTCTTGTTGACATAGTCGCGCAGACCCAGCATGCAGGCCCGGTAGTCGGCTTCCTCCCGCTCGGGGATTTTCGACATCGGCCCCTCAGAGCAGGCCCAATGATCGTCCTGTCTTTTCCAGGTGGTGACGTCGACCGCTTCCTCGAACTGGCTCATCTGGAAGGCAAGCCGTCTGTCGGCGCCGATAGCAAACGACGCGCCGTCGAAGATCAGCTCGTCCTGGCCGCCGAGCTGGTTGGCATAGATGATCGGCAGGCCGCACTCGATGACCTGCTTGATGACGACCTGTTGGCGGACATCGATCTTGGCGCGGTAATAGGGCGAGCCGTTCGGCACCAGCAGGATTTCCGCCCCGCTTTCGGCAAGCGTCTCGCAGATGCCGATCTCGCCCCAGATGTCCTCGCAGATCGGAATCCCGATGCGCACGCCGCGGAAATTGACCGGCCCCTGGATCTCGGGCCCGGCCTGGAAGACGCGCTTCTCGTCGAATTCGCCGTAGTTGGGAAGATCGAGCTTGTAGCGTTCGGCGATGATCTTGCCGCCGTCGGCGAAGACGATCGAATTGTGCGTGCCGCTCTTGCGCTTCAGCGGCGTGCCGATGATGACACCGGGGCCGCCATCGGCGGTGTCGGCGGCGAAGTCTTGCGCCGCCCGCTCGCAGGCTTTCAGGAAGGCCGGCTTCAGCACCAGATCCTCCGGCGGATAGCCGGCGAGGAAAAGCTCCGTATAGAGCACGAGATCGGCCCCCTGGCGGGCGGCATCCGCCCTCGCCTCGCGGGCTTTGGCGAGGTTGCCGGCGACATCGCCGACAGTCGGGTTGAGCTGAGCGATTGCGATGCGCAGGATGTCAGGCTTCTTGGTCATGCCTGCTGACTTAGCGCGGCAAAATCCGCCTCGCAATGGCGTTCGCTTGGACCACTCGGACCAAGTGACATACGTCAGTCGTGTCAGGCCGAATGACCTGGGTGAACAGTGTCCAGACCGATGATCAGTCCTCGCCCATATACTCGCGCAGCGCTTGCGGAGAATGGTTGTCGCCGATCGACATCGCCAGGATGCGCGAAATGTGCCGCCGCGGCAAACCTGTCTCGGCAGCCCACCGGTTGATCTGCGCCTGGACTTTGTCGAGATCCTTTTTCGAGGTCGGGCTTTCGGCGATGTCGAGCCCGGCGTCGCGAAGTGCCGCCGCCATATCGGTCGAAATGACGAAGGCATCCCAGCCCAGCCAGCGCAGGAAATACTGGCCGGTGTTGCCGCCGAGCCGGCTGCCATGCTTGCCGAGATAGGCCATCAGTCCGACCTGGTCGTCGGCCGGCCATTCAGCAAGGAAATGACCGAAGCCGCCATGCTCTTTGGACACACGCTCGACGAAGGCGGCATTGTCGCGAACGGACCTGATCTTCTGCGGATTGCGCACGATGCGCTGATCGGAAGCCAGATCGTGCCAGAAATCGTCAGGCTGGAACAACAGCCGCTTCGGCTCGAAACGCAGAAACGCCTCCTCGAAGCCTGGCCATTTCTGCTCGATGACGCGCCAGACGAAACCGGCGGCGAAAATCCGCTCGGCCATGGTCGAGAGAATGCGGTCGTCCGCGATCGCGGCGACGGCGGTGTTGTCGGGTACCGGGCCCAGCAGCGTCGAAAGCTCCGCTTCGCCGCCCTTGCGTTTTGCCGCGCGCAGGCGAATTTTCTGAAAATCGGCCATCGGTCCTCGCTGTCCGCCGCAATGTAGCACTTCCCGTGGGAGCCGGCAGCCTCTACCTCTATCGCCAGCCCAGACCTGGAGACACCCATGTACAAGACGATCGATGAACTGGCGAATCGTTGGTTCAAGCGACGGCCGGACGGCCTCACCCAGTTGGAGAGCCGTGTGCTGCAGTCAACGTTCGAGCGCACCACCATCACCAGAGACACCAACAAGGCTGTCGCCTTCCACCAGACCTTTGGCGACCGGCTTGCCGACACCATCGCCCGCATCGGCGGTTCCTGGTCCTTCATCCTCGCCTTTCTGGCTTTCCTGGTCCTTTGGACCGCTGGCAATGTCTGGCTTCTGTCACGCGATGCCTTCGACCCCTACCCGTTCATCTTCCTCAACCTCATCCTGTCGATGCTTGCCGCCATTCAGGCGCCGGTGATCATGATGGCGCAGAACCGGCAGACCGAGCGCGACCGCATCGATGCCGCCCATGACTACGAGGTCAATCTGAAGGCAGAGATCGAAATCATGGCGCTGCATGAAAAGCTCGACGAACTGCGCCACAGCCAGATCCTCGGCATGCGCGACGAGATCGTGCGGCTGGCCGAACAGGTACAACGGATCGATGAAAGGCTGTCGCAGCAGCAGTCGGCTTCATGACCGACCCGATCCATCATTTCATCGAACAATACGGGCTGCTTGCGGTCTTTCTCGGCTGCGTTGCCGAAGGAGAAAGTGCGGCCATCCTCGGCGGCTTCTTCGCCCACCAGCATATCTTCGTGCTGTGGCATGCCTTCGTCGCGGCAGCACTCGGCGCCTTCGCCGGCGATACGGGCTTCTTCATCCTTGGGCGAAGCTTTGCCGATCATCGCTATGTCGTGAGATTGCGCCGGCGCCCCGGTTTCCGCCGCGCCTACCATCTGCTCAACACCCATCCCAACATCTTCGTACTGTCGAACCGTTACGTCTACGGCATGCGCCTCGTCGGCGGCATAGCGGCCGGACTGTCGCGCATCTCGATGCTGCGTTTCGTCGTCCTCAACGCCGTCTCGTCGACGGTTTGGGCAATCCTGTTCGGCACGATCGGCTACGTCTTCGGGCTGGGAGCCGAGCAGCTTATCGGCAAGGCATTGGCCCGCCACGAGCGGCTGTTGATCGGTCTGGGGATCGGTCTGGCGGTGGCCATCATTGCCTGGCTTGTGGCGCGCCATGTCGCCAGCAAGGAGCGCGCCAGGGAAAGCTGAGCTGATCGTCAGTCTATATCCAGCGCCCGATCGCCCCGGTCGAGGATCAGCGGGATGATCAGATCCTCCTCGTCGGCGAGATGCCGGGTCAGCATCGCGATCAGCCGGCTGTTCTCGTCGGCATAGGCATCGGCAGCGAAGCGCTGCTTGTCCTCGCCTTCCTGAAGCGTGCGGATAAAGGCATTCGCCGCCTCGGCGTTACGTTCCAGTCCTTCATGGATCGTGTGGTGGTCGGCGTCGAGGATTTCAAAGCCGCGCTTGAGCCGCGCCTCCGCCTTGGCAAAGACCGGAAAATAATGATGGTCCTCGACATTGTGATGACCATCGAGATTTCCAAGAAAATGATTGAGACGCGGTGCGAACCAGCGCGCGAAATCGGGTGCCGCCAGCCTGCCTTCGCGATAGTCGCCAATGCCGTTGGTGAGCATGCCGCCGAGCTCGCGGAACATGTCGTGCCGCTGCAGCCACATATTGGCGATGCCGTGAACGTTGGCATGGCCCCGCCAGGTTTCGCGTGGATATTTCTCGGTCAGCCAGCGCAGGTCATCCGGCAAGCCTTTGCGTTCGAGAAGCAGGGATTTTGTAAATTCGGACATGACGGTTTCCTTAGCCATGATCCCGAAACGTAAAATCGGTCTTCGGAAAAGATCATGGCCAACATAAACCAGAGCGTCCCGATTTCATCGGGATCAGGCTCTGGTGACCATCATGTAGGGATCAGAGTCTCAGATCGGAACCCCGGTTACGCGCTCGATGAGAGCGATGCCCCAGACGCCACCAGCAATCACTACCGAAATCAGCACCGCCAGCGAGCCGCAATCCTTGGCGAGCTGGATGTCGATGTGGAATTCACGAGAAATTGCGTCACAGGCCGCCTCGATGCCGGTGTTCAGCACCTCGACCATGATCAGGAGCAGCACTGCGCCGATCAGCAGCGCGTAGCTGCGCCACGACACCGAAATGAACCAGCCCGCGGGCAAAGCCAGCACCAGCAGCATCAGTTCCTGCTGGAAAGCCTTCTCGCTAACGGCGAGCTTGCGAAATGCCCGCACCGAATTGATAAAAGCATCGATCAGCCGCTGCATGCTAGACCCCTTTGCGAACCACCGGCACGGGATAAAGCAACGGCCCGGTCAATGGAATAAGGCGTCTTGTCCAAAATTCATTCAGCGACCAGTATCGACGGCGTCGACTTTTCAAACTGCGGCAGCCCGTCGTGGATCGAATAATAGTCGCCCTTGTCGCCGACGAAGATATGGTATTCGCCCTTGAGATCTGTCGGCTTGTCGAACGATCCCGCCAGGACCGAAATGTAGTCTCGATCCCTCGGTTTCCAGAAAAGCACTGACCCGCATACTTTGCAGAAGCCGCGCCTGGCGAAGTCGGACGCCTCGTACCAGGTGATGTTTTCCGCGCCTTCGATCACGATGTCGGCGTCGGCGACATTGGTCGCGGCATAGAAGTGCCCGCTTTGTTTACGGCACTGCGAACAATGACAGTAGACGACGCCCCGCAGCGCGCCGCGCGTCCCGAAGCGGACCGCTTTGCACAGGCACGATCCCTGGTGACTGTCACTCATTTCGGCACTCCTTGAAGAACCTCGTCCATCATCGTCATCAGGATTCCAGCTTTGCGTTGGTTACGCGCAAGCAAATACGACTCCGACTGGCGTGACGATTTCGAAATTCAATTTCATTTTCAGCAGCGCGCCGCGAGGTTTCGAATTCAAAGCCGCCAAACTGCGTGTTGTCTCCCGATTGGTGGTGCGGAAATTCATGTCTCTACAGCCACAGGTAGAGAAAAACCCGTGGAAGTCATGCGAATTAAGGAAACTTTAGCGCTGACGCAATTATGGTCTCTTAAGCAAAGGTCGTGGGTGGGGACGCGTATCTTCGCAAGATGTTCTGGAATGTCGGCAGGCCACTCCCCAGTTCGGCGATCAGTGGACCCGCATATTCTGCGTCGGAATCCAAGGGAAGAGTGTATCATACATGCAGCCGGCAGCAGCACCAACCGAACAGAACACTGACATCGCATCCGCTGTTGTCGCGACGATGCGCCAGTTGGGCGTGCTCGGCCTGCCGCGCAATTACGAGATCTTCTATGAAGCACTGAGTGGCACCAATCGCGAGCTCAGCCTTGCGGTGCTTTCGCTGAACAGCCGGCCCACACAGGACGAGTTGGACAAGATCGGCCGTTCTTTCTTTGCCCAGAACCATGGCCCAGGCATCGTGGAGCATGCGCGGGACGTCATCGCCAGGGAACTCGAGGAAGTCGCATCGCTGTTGCGCAGCGAGCGCAGCCACATCGAGAAATACGGCAGGATTCTCGATGAGACATCGAACGGCCTGAACAGCCGCAGCCTGCTCTCCCAGGATCTTCTGCAAAAAATCGCCAACGCCATGTCGATCGCTACCAATTCGACGATCGACCACGGCCGACAGGTCGCCTCGACGCTCAATGACAAGACGGCGGAGCTCGAGAGCGTCAAGTCGAAGCTCGAGGAATACAAGCGGCTGGCCAACACCGATCCGCTGACCCAGATCTGGAACCGTCGCGCCTTCGACAGGGAAATCACCCGAATCTACAACAGCAACAAGGGCATCCTGTTCAATGCCTTGATCCTTGCCGACATCGATCGGTTCAAGGACATCAATGACCGGTATGGCCATCCGGTCGGCGACAAGATCATCCAGATCATCGCCGAGATTTTCCAGACCAGCATTCGCGGCGATATGTTCGTCGCGCGCACCGGCGGCGAGGAGTTCGCGCTGATCATCGAGGGTGCCAGCGAGGACGCCACCTACGAGATCGCGGAGCGCATTCGCGCGCTGATCGAACAGACGCCATTCACCAGCAGCCAGACCGGCATGAAATACGGTACCGTGACGGTCTCGATGGGCATCTGCATGGCATCCGAGGCCGACGGTCCCGAGGACCTTTACACCAAGGCCGACCGAGCGCTGTACCGCTCCAAGGTCAGCGGCCGCAACCGCGTCACCAGGCATTCGACGATGGCCGGCCGCTCCGGCAAGAGCTGGCTTCTCTACAAGAAGGACTGATGCCTCCTGTTCGTCGATCGCGCCGGCATCGGCGGAGGCACCAGCCATGAGCTGAAAAAGCAAAGGCGCCGGTTTCCCAGGCGCCTTTGTTTATCGGCCCATTTGGCCGAATCAGCCGTTGACGGCGTGCTTCTGCTGGACCGGATGGCTCTTCTTCAGCAGATCCGACACCAGGAAGGCCAGTTCGATCGCCTGGTCGGCATTGAGGCGCGGATCGCAATGCGTGTGGTAGCGGTCCTGCAATTCCTCGGCCGTGATGGCGCGCGCGCCGCCCGTGCATTCGGTGACGTTCTTGCCGGTCATCTCGACGTGGATGCCGCCGGGATGCGTGCCTTCGGCGCGATGCACCTCGAAGAAGGTCTGCACTTCCTTCAGGATACGGTCGAACGGCCGCGTCTTGTAGCCCGCGGCCTCGATCGTGTTGCCATGCATCGGGTCGGATGACCAGACCACGCTGCGGCCTTCCTTCTGCACCGCGCGCACCAGCTTCGGCAGATGATCGGCGACCTTGTCCGAACCGAAGCGAGCGATCAGCGTCAGCCGGCCGGGCTCGTTCTCGGGATTGAGCAGGTCGATCAGTTCCAGCAAGCCGTCAGGCGTCAGCGAGGGGCCGCATTTCAAGCCGAGCGGATTCTTGATGCCACGGCAATATTCGACATGCGCGTGGTCGGGCTGGCGTGTGCGATCGCCGATCCAGATCATGTGGCCAGAGGTGGCGTACCAGTCGCCCGAGGTAGAATCGACGCGGGTCAGCGCTTCCTCGTAGCCGAGCAGCAGCGCCTCGTGGCTGGTGTAGAAATCGGTCTCGCGCAGCGCGTAGTTGGTTTCCGAGGTGATACCGACGGCCTTCATGAAGTCCATCGTCTCGGTGATGCGGTTGGCCAGCGACTCGTATTTTTCGCCCTGCGGGCTGTCTGACACGAAGCCGAGCATCCAGCGATGCACGTTCTCCAGGCTGGCATAGCCGCCCTGCGCGAAGGCGCGCAAAAGGTTGAGCGTCGCCGCCGACTGGCGGTACGCCATTTCCTGGCGGGCGGGATCGGGAATACGCGACTTGGCGTCGAACTCGATGCCGTTGATGATGTCGCCGCGATAGCTCGGCAGCGTCACATCGCCCTTGGTCTCGTTGTCGGAGGAGCGAGGCTTGGCGAACTGGCCGGCAACGCGGCCCACCTTCACCACCGGCTGCGCGCCGGCGAAGGTCAGCACGACCGACATCTGCAGGAAGACCCGGAAGAAATCGCGGATGTTGTCAGCGCCATGCTCGGCGAAACTCTCGGCGCAGTCACCGCCCTGAAGCAGGAAGGCTTCACCGGCGGCGACCGCCGCCAACTGCTTCTTCAACTTGCGTGCCTCACCGGCAAAGACCAGCGGCGGAAAGGTGGCGAGCTGGGCTTCCGTGTTCTTCAGAGCTGCAAGATCCGGATAGGCGGGAACCTGCTTGATCGGTTTTGCTCTCCAAGAATTCGGCGACCATTTCGTCATCGCTGCACCAACGCTCTTTCCGAGCAATTCCAGGAAAGTATGAAACGGTTTTCCGTCCGGAATTGCGTCAAACCAACGAATGGGCGACCTCGCCCACACTATCTGCCCCGATATGGGGTGGCGGCTCCATACACGAAGCCGATTTCCTATTCTAGACCGGAATTTCAGCGCTGGCGAATGGGTTGCCGCACGCAAGACGGCCTGAAACCTCAGATCAGGCCGCCTTCTCCGCCAACTTCGCCAATTGCGTCATCACAACCGCGGATCCCGCCAGGCGTTTTTCGGCATTCGGCCAGTCGCGCACGAAGACGACACTGTGGTCTGGCCTGATCTTGGCCAGCGAGCCCTGCTCGCCGATGAATTTGACCAGCCCGACCGGATTGGGGAATTCGCGCTTGCGGAAATGGATGACGACGCCCTTCGGCCCGGCATCGAGCTTCTCGACATTGGCCTTGCGGCAGAGCGCCTTGATGAAGACGATCTTCAAGAGATGCTTCACCTCCTCCGGCAGCGGGCCGAAACGGTCGATCAGCTCGGCGCCGAAGCCATCGATCTCCTCGGTGCTTTCGAGATCGCCGAGACGGCGGTAGAGCGCCAGCCTGAGTTGCAGGTCGGGCACATAGCTTTCCGGGATCATCACCGCCGTGCCGACGGCGATCTGCGGCGACCAGCCGCCATCCTGAACCTCGCCGGAATCCTTCACCTCGGCGACGGCCTCCTCCAGCATCTGCTGGTAGAGCTCGAAACCGACCTCCTTGATGTGGCCGGACTGCTCTTCGCCCAGAAGATTGCCCGCGCCACGGATATCGAGATCATGGCTGGCAAGCTGGAAGCCGGCGCCCAGCGTGTCGAGCGATTGCAGCACCTTCAGCCTGCGCTCGGCCGTGTCGGTGAGCTTGCGGTTGGCCGGCAGCGTGAAGAGCGCGTAGGCGCGCACCTTCGAGCGGCCGACACGGCCGCGCAGCTGGTAGAGCTGCGACAGGCCGAACATGTCCGCGCGGTGGATGATCAGCGTGTTGGCGGTCGGGATGTCGAGGCCGGATTCGACGATGGTCGTCGACAGAAGCACATCGTACTGGCCGTCATAGAAGGCGTTCATGATGTCGTCGAGTTCACCAGGCGGCATCTGGCCATGAGCCACCGCCACCTTCAGTTCGGGGACGGATTCTTTCAAGAAATCATGAATTTCCGAGAGATCGCTGATGCGCGGAACCACATAGAAGGAATGCCCGCCGCGATAGCGCTCGCGAAGCAGCGTTTCGCGGATGACCAGCGGATCGAACGGCGAGATGAAGGTGCGCACCGCCATGCGGTCGACCGGCGGCGTGGCGATCAGCGACAGTTCACGCACGCCCGTCAGCGCCAGTTGCAGCGTGCGCGGGATCGGCGTCGCCGACAGCGTCAGCACATGCACATCGGTCTTCAGGTCCTTCAGCCGTTCCTTGTGCTTGACGCCAAAATGCTGCTCCTCGTCGATGATCAGCAAGCCGAGATTCTTGAACGAGATCGAGGATCCGAGCAGCGCATGGGTGCCGACGACGATGTCGACCTGACCTTCGGCCAAAGCCTTCTTCGTTTCCGCGAGCTCCTTGGCGCCGACCAGCCGGGAGGCCTGGGCGACGCGGATGGGAAGCCCTGAGAAACGCTGGGAGAACGTCTTGAAATGCTGGCGCGACAACAGCGTCGTCGGCACCACGACGGCGACCTGAAATCCTTCCATCGCCGCGATGAAGGCGGCACGAAGCGCCACTTCGGTCTTGCCGAAGCCGACATCGCCGCAGATCAGCCGGTCCATCGGCTTGCCGGCGCCGAGGTCGTCCCGCACCGAATCGATCGCTGTCTGCTGGTCGTCGGTCTCCTCGTAGGGGAACCGGGCGGCGAATTCATCATAGAGGCCTTCGGCCGGCACCAGCGGCGGTGCGGCGCGCATCTGCCGCTCCGCGGCGATGCGGATCAGCTGTCCGGCCATGTCGAGCAGGCGCCGCTTCAGCTTTGCCTTGCGCGACTGCCAGGCACCGCCGCCGAGCTTGTCGAGCGTCGCTTCGGCCGAATCCGAACCGTAGCGCGACAGAAGCTCGATATTTTCCACCGGCAGGAACAGCCGGTCGTCGCCGGCATAATGGATCTCGAGACAGTCGTGCGGCGCGCCGACCGCCTCGATGGTGCGCAGGCCGATGAAACGGCCAATGCCATGGTCGGCATGGACGACGATATCGCCGGCCGATAGAGCCGAAGCTTCGGCAATGAAGTCGGACGCGCGCTTCTTGCGCTTCGAGCGCCGGATCAGCCGGTCGCCGAGAATGTCCTGTTCGGCGACGACGACCAGCTTTCCGGTCTCGAAGCCGGATTCCAATGGCAGAACGGCCAATGCCGCCTGCCCCGGCTCAAGCTGTTCGGCCTCCGCCAGCGTGTCGACCTGTTTGAGATTGCCGAGATGATGCTCGGCCAGGATTTGCCCAAGCCGGTCGAGCGAACCTTCGGTCCAGCCGGCGATGACGACACGGCGGCGCGCCGCGCGTTCGTCGGCGATATGCCTGACGACAACATCGAAGACATTGACGTTCGGATCGGCGCGTTCCTCGACGAAGCTGCGGCCATGGCGTGAGCCGGCGTGATAGACTTTCTTGGCGCCGGCATCGGGCGCGTCGAAGGGCGTGAAATCGATCGCTTCGCGCGGTCCTAGCGAGGCGATCAGGTTTTCCGGCGAGAGGTAAAGCAGATCCGGCGCCACCGGCTTGTAAGGCACGGCATCCTTTAGCGCGCTGTCGGCCTGCTTCCTGCGCGCCTCGTAATGGTCGAGGATCAGCGTGTGGCGTTCGGCAAGCGCCTCATGAGCGAGATGGTCGAAAACTACGGGTGTGTCCGGCAGATAATCGAATACCGTCTCCAGCCGCTCATAGAAGAACGGCAGCCAATGCTCCATGCCGGCGAAGCGCCGGCCTTCGCTGACCGCGGCGTAGAGGCCGTCGTCACGCGACGGCGCGCCAAATGCTTCGATGTAGGCGCGGCGGAAGCGGCTGATGGTTTTGGGCGTCAGCGCCACTTCGCTCATCGCCTGCAGCGCCATCGACTTGCGCTGGCCGGTTGTGCGCTGGGTGGCGGCATCGAAGACGCGAATCGATTCCAGCGTGTCGCCGAAGAAATCGAGCCTCAGCGCTTCGGTCCAGCCGGGGGCGAACAGGTCGAGAATGCCGCCGCGCACCGCGAATTCGCCGATGCCGCGCACCGTCGGCACGCGTTCGAAACCTGACGTTTCCAGTCGGGCGATCAGCACGTTCATGTCGATCTGGTTGCCCGGCCTGGCATGGAAGGTCTGCGCCTCGACGAGATCGGCCGGCGGGACGCGCTGCAGCAAGGCATTGGCGGTGGTGAGGATGACGGCACGATGCGGCTTCTTCGCCAACGCGATCATGGCTGTCAGCGCGTCGAGCCGTTTGGCGGCGGCATCCGAACCCGGCGACACCCGGTCATAGGGCAGGCAATCCCACGCCGGCAGCTCCAGTACCGGCAGGCGGGGTGCGGCGAAGGACAGCGCTTCGATGATCGCCGGCAGGCGCTGGCCGTCCCGCGCCACGAACAGCACCGGCTTGTCGGGTGCGATTTCGAGGGCTGTCTGCACCAGGGCAAAGGCTTCATAGCCGTCGGCGACGCCATCGACGATGAACTGGCCGGCGCGGCCCTTCGGCAGGCCAATGGTTGGAATGAGGCTCATCAAAATCACGGTCTTGGTTGTCGCAATTCCGGACGGAAAACCGCTTCGCACTTTTCCTGGAATTGCTTGTGTTCAGAAAGTCATGGTCCGGCGGGACGCCAGGATTTTTTGCAGGACAGCACAATCGATATCCGCCGGAACGGGGCGCTCGCCGGTGACCAGCGGCAGGAATTCGGCGTCGGGAATGTCGAGGAGCCTCTCATATTGGTCGATTTCCTCGCCGGTCAAGGAACCGATCTCGGCGTCGGCGAACGTGCCGAGGATCAGGTCCATCTCGCGCAGGCCGCGATGCCAGGAGCGGAACAGGAGTTTGCGGCGGCGGGCATCCAGCCCCTCGCTTGATCGTTTCGTTCCGGTCATTGTGCCGCATCCTCGCTTGCTGCGGCGCATATAGCGTGGATAGAAGGTGCTGTCAGCCTTGCGCTGCGGCCGTCGCGACATAAGCTGACATCATGCGCCCATCCATCCTCGATCCGCTGTTTGTCCCGATCACTTCGCTTGCCGGCGTCGGGCCGAAGGTCGGCGCGCTGATCGAAAAGGTGGTAGCCGCCGATCTCGGCGATCGCGCCGCGCGCGCCGGCGATCTTCTGTTCGTGCTGCCGCACACCGTCATCGACCGCCGCAACCGGCCCGGCATTGCGCTTGCCGCCGAAGGCGCGATCGTCACGCTCGAGGTGCGCATCGATCGCCACCAGCCGCCACCGCGCGGCAACAGGTCGGTACCCTACCGGGTCTTCGCGCATGACGATACCGGCGAAATCGGCCTGACCTTTTTCCATGCCCACGCTGCCTATCTCGAAAAAGCAATGCCCGTGGGCGAGCATGTCGTGGTCTCCGGCCGCATGGAATGGTTCAACGGCCGCCCGACCATGGTCCACCCCGACCATATCGCGCTGGCCAGCGAAGCGGAAAACCTGCCGCTCGTCGAACCGGTCTATCCGCTCACCGCCGGCCTCTCGGGCAAGGTGCTGCGCCGCGCGATCGGCCAGGCGCTGGCGCGCGTGCCCGATTTGCCAGAGTGGCAGGATGGCGCTTTCATGCGCCGGCACACCTTTCCCGCCTTTGCCGACGCGCTTTCCCGTATTCACAATCCAGCGGACCCGATCGATGTCTCGGTTGACGGCGCCGCCTGGCGACGCCTCGCCTATGACGAATTTCTGGCAGGCCAGGTCTCGCTGGCGCTAGTCCGGGCAAAGGTCCGCCGGCTGTCCGGCCGTCCTTTGGTGGGTGACGGCAGCATCGTTGAGAAACTGCGCGCCGCCCTTCCCTATTCGCTGACATCAAGCCAGGAATTCGCGCTCGCCGAGATCAATGCCGACCTTGCCGACCCCGAACGCATGCTGCGGCTGCTGCAGGGCGATGTCGGCTCCGGCAAGACGGTTGTCGCACTACTGGCCATGGCGCGCGCCGTCGAGGCCGGCGGCCAGGCGGCACTGATGGCGCCGACAGAAATCCTGGCGCGCCAGCATCTAGCGACGATCGCGCCGCTTGCCGCCAGGGTCGGGCTGCGCATCGCCATCCTGACCGGCCGAGAGAAAGGCCGCGAGCGCATCGACACGCTGACCGGCCTGGCAAGCGGCGACATCGACATCGTCGTCGGCACCCACGCTCTGTTCCAGGAGACCGTTGCCTTCCATGGTCTGGTGCTGGCCGTCATCGACGAGCAGCACCGCTTCGGCGTCCACCAGCGGCTTGCCATCACCGCCAAGGGCGATGCGCCCGACATGCTGGTGATGACGGCAACTCCCATCCCGCGCACGCTGGTGCTGACCGCCTTCGGCGACATGGATGTGTCGAAGCTAACGGAGAAACCTGCCGGCCGCCAACCGATCCGCACCGTGACACTGCCGCTGGAGCGGCTCGATGAACTGGTTGGCCGCATGGTCGACGCCGTCGCCGGTGGCCAGAAGATTTATTGGATCTGCCCATTGGTCGAGGAATCCGAAGAGATCAAGCTGATGTCGGCCGAGGACCGTTTCACCTCGCTGAAACCGCTGTTCGGCGACCGGATCGGCCTCGTCCATGGCCGCATGAAGGGTGCCGAGAAGGACGAGGCGATGCGTGCCTTCAAGCAGGGCGAGACGCGCATCCTGATCGCCACCACGGTCATTGAGGTCGGCGTCGACGTGCCGGACGCCACCGTGATGGTCATCGAGCATGCCGAACGCTTCGGCCTTGCCCAATTGCACCAGCTGCGTGGCCGGGTCGGACGCGGCGACAAACCCTCGTCCTGCTTGCTGCTCTACAAGGATCCGCTTGGCGAGACCGCAAGACGCCGGCTGTCGGTGATGCGTGAGACCGAAGACGGTTTCCTGATTGCCGAGGAAGACCTGAAATTGCGCGGCGAAGGCGAATTGCTGGGCACCCGCCAGTCCGGCACGCCGGGTTTTCAGGTGGCGCGCATCGAGGCGCATGCCGATCTGCTCGAGGCCGCTCGCGACGACGCAAGGCTGATCCTGTCGCGCGACCCGGAGCTGCAATCCGACCGTGGGGAAGCGCTGCGCCTGCTGCTCTATTTGTTCGGTCGCGACGAGGCCGTTCGGCTTCTTCGCGCCGGATGAGGTCCTAGCGGCGGGTTGGCCACGGTTCCGTTGATTGGCTCGCCATTCAGCGTCACCACTTTGGTTTTTACTTCCGGCGCCACCAGTCCAGCCGACACGATCAGCTTTGCGCCGTCCTCGATCGTCATGTCCAGCAGCACGATGTCGGACTTCGGCACATACATAAGGAAGCCGGTCGTCGGATTGGGGGTGCAAGGCATGAACACGGCGATCAGCGGGTCGCCCTCCTGGTCAAGCTTCTCATTGATCTCTGTCTCCTTTTCGCTGGCAACAAACACCAGCGACCAGACGCCCTTGCGCGGATATTCGACCAGCCCAACCTGGCGGAACATGTCGCCCTTGTTCGACAGGACGGTCTCGAAAATCTGCTTCAGCGAGCCGTAGATGCCGCGCACCAGCGGCATGCGACCAAGCAGGCGCTCGCCGAAACCCACAATGGCACGACCGACAATGTTGGCGGCGAAGAAACCGATCAGCGTGATCAGGATAAGCGCGACGATCAGCCCGAACCCGGGCACCGGGAATGGCAGGTAGGTATCGGGGCTGTAGCGTGCCGGAATATAGGGTTTTACCCAGGAATCGACCCAGCCGATGAACGACCAGGCGATATAGGCGGTGATCGCCAAGGGCGCGCAGACGATGAAGCCCGTGAGGAAATAGTTCCTCAGCCGGGTCATGCCGGAGGTCTTCGGAGCATCGGACATGGTTCACCGGAGGCGCGGGTTGCAACGCAACATTAGTGAACCGGAAGCCGGTTTGGAACTGCGAAGTTTTTAAAGAGCGCTTGTTATGCCGCAGCCCCGAGTGGTTCGAGCGGAAGCCGCTTCCATCCTCGATTAGCCGAAACATCCTTCCCTTCGTCATCCACGGGCGAAGCAGTCGCGGAGCGACTGCGCAGACCCGAGGATCCATTCCGTGACGTGCGCCGAAGAATGCAAAACCTCAAGATTGTCGCCGGGCCGTCTGGCCGCTATCCCTTCGCTCGTTACGGGCTATGTCTACATGACTGCAAGCAGGAAGCGCGGCACCATCTACATTGGTGTCACAAACGATCTCGGGCGCCGGATGCCAGAGCACAAATCCGGTGAAGGCTCGCGCTTTACCGGGCGCTACGGCGTGCAGCGGCTGGTCTGGTACGAGGAATACTTCGACATTCGCGATGCAATTCAGCGCGAGAAGTCGCTGAAATGCTGGCCGCCAATGAAAGATCGAACTGATCGAAAAGGCCAATTCAGAGTGGTTCGAGCTTTTCCGTGGAATCGGATGGTAGCGCTCGGTTTTGCACCGTTTAGATCCGCCACAAAGGTCACGGAATGGATCCTCGGGTCTGCGCAGTCGCTCCGCGCCTGCTCCGCCCGAGGATGACGAAAGGACGAAACCTATTCCACCGTCACCGACTTCGCCAGGTTGCGTGGCTGGTCGACGTCGGTGCCCATGAACACGGCGGTGAAGTAGGCCAGCATCTGGATCGGCAGCGCGTAGATGATCGGCGAGATGATTTCGGGCACATCCGGCAGCACGATCGTCTCCATCGTGGTCACGCTCGCCTGCGCCGCCCCCCTGGCGTCGGTGATCAGGATGATCTTGCCGCCGCGCGCCGCCACCTCCTGCATGTTCGACACCGTCTTTTCGAA
>NZ_VFVC01000042.1:0-55077 GCF_006441575.1 Mesorhizobium sp. B2-4-12 | reverse complement strand
ACGAGACCCCCACCCCGCTTCGCAAAAGCCGCCCGAGCGGCATTTGCTGCGCGACCCTCCCCACAAGGGGGAGGGTAGAAGGAGCTACATCTTCACCCGCTCCGCCTTCGGATCATACATCGGCTTCAGCGACGCTTCCGCCGCAAAACGTTCGCCGGCGATCTCGATCTCGTAGCTCGAGGCCAGTACATCCGCCTCGCTCTCGCCATGGCACGGCACATAACCCAGCCCGATCGCACCGCCGAGATGGTGGCCGTAATTGCCCGATGTGACCGGGCCGACGATCTTGCCGTCGCGCAGGATCGCCTCGTTGTGGAAGAGCAGCGGTTGCGGGTCTTTCAGGCGGAACTGCACCAGCCGGCGGGCCAATCCGGCTTCCTTTTTCTTCAGCACCGCATCGCGGCCGATGAAGTCGCCCTTACCCGTCTTCACCGCGAAGCCGAGGCCTGCTTCCAGCACATTGTCCTCGTCGGTGATGTCGTGGCCGAAATGGCGGAAGGCCTTTTCGATGCGGCAGGAATCCAGCGTGTGAAGGCCGCAGAGTTTCAGCCCGACATCGGCACCAGCCTGCTCGATCGCCTCGAAGACATGAGCCGCCTGGTCGGTCGAGACATAGAGTTCCCAGCCGAGCTCGCCGACATAGGTGACGCGGTGGGCGCGGGCCAGACCCATGCCGATCTCGATCTCCTGGAAGGTGCCGAACGGGTGGGCTTCGTTGGAGAAGTCGTTGGGGCTGACCTTCTGGATCAGGTTTCGCGCATCCGGGCCCATGACGCAGAGCACGCTTTCGGCAGCGGTTACATCGGTAATGACGACGAACGCCTCGCCGATATGCCGGCGCAGCCAGGCCAGATCGCGCTGCAGCGTGGCGCCGGGGACGACGAGGAAGTAGGCTGTATCCGACAGGCGCGACACGGTAAGGTCGCTCTCGATCCCGCCACGCTGGTTGAGCATCTGCGTGTAGACGATCTTGCCCGGCGCGACGTCCATGTCGTTGGCGCACAGTTTCTGCAGGAAGGAGCAGGCGTCGCGGCCCTCGACGCGGATCTTGCCGAACGAGGTCATGTCGAACAGGCCGACCTTGTTGCGGACGGCCAGATGTTCCTCGCGCTGGTTGTCGAACCAGTTCTGCCGCTTCCAGGAATAGCGGTATTCGCGCTCCTGTCCCTCCCGGGCGAACCAGTTGGCGCGCTCCCAGCCGGCGACCTCGCCGAACACGGCGCCACGTGCCTTCAGATGCTCATGCAAGGGCGAGCGGCGCACACCACGCGACGTCGCCATCTGACGGTAGGGGAAATGATCGGCGTAGAGCAGGCCGAGTGTTTCCGAGACGCGCTCCTTGAGATAGCGGCGGTTCTTCTGGAATGGCTGGGTGCGGCGGATATCGACTTCCCACAGGTCGAAGGGCGCTTCGCCATCGTTGATCCACTGCGCCAGAGCCATGCCGGCGCCACCGGAGGAGACGATGCCGATCGAATTGTAGCCGGTCGCCATCCAGTAGCCCCGCAGTTCCGGCGCTTCGCCGAGATAGTAGCGGTCGTCGGGCGTGAAACTTTCGGGGCCGTTGAAGAAGGTGTGGATGCCGGCGGTGGCCAGCATCGGCATGCGGTTGACGCCCATTTCGAGGATGGGTTCGAAATGATCCATGTCCTCGGGCAACTGGTCGAAGCAGAAATCCTCGCGGATGCCGTTCATGCCCCACGGCTTGGCCACCGGTTCGAAGGCGCCGAGCATCATCTTGCCGGCATCTTCCTTATAGTAGGCGCACTCGTCCGGCACGCGCAGGACCGGCAAGCGGCTCAACCCGGGGATCGGCTCGGTGACGAGATAAAAGTGCTCGCAGGCATGCAGCGGGATGTTCACGCCGTTTTGCGCGCCAAGCTCGCGCGCCCACATGCCGGCGCAGTTGATGACGATGTCGGCCTCGATCGTGCCCTGGTCTTCGCCACGTGCCCAGGACACGCCGGCAATGCGGCCCGCCTTCGTGTGGACCTTGGTGACCTTCACGTTCTCGACGATGGTGGCGCCGCGCTGACGCGCGCCCTTGGCCAAAGCCATGGCGATGTTGGCGGGATCGCACTGGCCATCGAGCGGCAGATGCACGGCGCCGACCACGTCGGAGACATTGAGATGCGGATACATCTCCTTCACTTCGCTGGGCGAGATCTCGCGTACATCGACATCGAAGGCGCGGGCGAGCGAGGCCTGCCGGTAGATCTCGTGCTTGCGCTCCTCGGTCAGCGCCACGGTGATCGACCCGACCTGGCGCATGCCGGTGCCGACCTCGGTCTCGGCTTCCAGCTTGACGTAGAGGTCGGCGGAATATTTCGCCAGCCGCGTCATATTCTGCGAGCCGCGCAACTGGCCGATCAGGCCGGCGGCGTGCCACGTCGTGCCCGATGTCAGCTGCTTGCGCTCGAGCAACACGATATCGGTCCAGCCGAGCTTGGCCAGGTGATAGGCGACCGAGCAGCCGGACACGCCGCCGCCGATGATGACGGCGCGGGCTTTGGCGGGGATGGATTTGGGGTAAGGGGTATTCATGCGGCCTCGCGGCGATAGGTGAAAGCAAAACGGCGCAGCCGCAGTGCCGCCTCTTTGAGCACCGGCTCCGGCTGGCACAGGCTGATGCGGATGTGGCCGGCGGCGGCCTCGCCGAAGCTGGAGCCCGGCATCACGCCGACTTTCTCCTTGTCGAGCAGGGCGAAGGCGAATTTCTCATCGTCGGGTTCGACATCGGAGATATCGAGCATGACATACATGCCGCCCTCGGAACCGCGCACGGTCACATCGTTCGTGCCGCGCAAGGCGTCGAGCAAGACGGTGCGGCGGGCCGCATAGCGTTCGGCGATGTCACTGACGCCATAATGGTTTTCCAGTGCCTCGGCGCAGGCGATCGAGATGAAGGCTGGCAGGCCGTACGTGGTCACCAGATTGAGGTTGATGAGCAGCGCGATCATCGCTTCCGGACCCGTCAGCCAGCCCATGCGCCAGCCGGTCATGCCGTGGCTCTTGGACATGGAATTGATGACCAGCGTGCGTTCGGCCATGCCGGGCAGCGAACGCGGCGAGACATGCTCGCCGCCGCCCAGCGTCCAGTAGACCTCATCCGACAGCAGCCAGAGGTCATGCTCCCTGCAGATTTCGGCCAGTTGTTCCAGCCGTTCGCGCGAATAGACCGCACCTGTCGGGTTGTTCGGGGTGTTGATCAGGATGGCGCGGGTGTTCGGCCGCAATGCCGCGCGGATCATGTCGGCACGCGGCTGGAAACCGTCCTCGGCCGGTGTTTCGACGACGGTGAAACTGGCACCGGCGGCGCTGAACGTGTTGGGATAGGTGGCGTAGTAGGGCGCCACCACGATAGCGTGGTCGCCCTGGTCGAGCACTGCCTGCACGGCCGCGTAAAGTGCCGCCTGGCCACCGGGCGTGGCGATGACCTGATCCGGCGTTGTTTCAATGCCGGTGCATGCGGTGGAGGCCGCGGCCATCGCCTTGCGCAGGCGGGGCAGACCGGGCAGCGGCGTGTAGTGATGGTTGCTGCCGCGAACCGCCGCCACGCAGGCCTCGATCGTCTGCGAAGGCGTGTCGAAATCATGGTCGCCGACCGACAGCATGATGATGTCTTCGCCGGCTTCCTTGCGGGCCCAGGCGGCGAAATGAACCTCCCAGCCATCCTTGCCCGAAGGCACGATGCCGGAAATGCGCGATGATGGTCTAGGCATTTGTTACTCCCGAAATCTTACACCCTGTCTCTTCCAGCCGGTCGCGCAGCGCGGCAATGTGGCCCGGCCCGACCTCGCAGCAGCCGCCGACGATCTGGGCGCCGGCTTCGACCCAGCCCATCGCCTGATCGGCATAGGCCTCCGGATCGAGGTCGTGACGCGCGTGCAGCACGTCGACGGTGCCGCCATGTTGCAATGCCTCGATCGAGGTGAAGCCATTGGCATAGGCGCCAACCGGGCCGCCAAGTTCGATCAGCTCAGGCAGGGCCGCCGCGATTGCCTCCGGGCGGCAACAGTTCAGCAGCCGAGCGGCCACCGGCAAACCACCGAGGGCGTTTGCCGCGGCGGCAATCGTCTCGCCGCTGCGCAACCGGGGCTCACCGTGGTCGGCAAGCGTCCACGATACCCATACCTGCTTGCCGCTTTCCGACGCCGCAGTGACGGCCGCGCGCGCTTCCTCGGCGGACGCCATGGTTTCGCAAAGGAACAGGTCGACGCCATTCGCCTGCTCGGCGACGATACGGCGGTAGATGTCGAGCGTGTCCTGGTAGGAAATGGTCAGTGCCGGCGCGTAGCTGCCAAAAAGCGGCGACAGGCAACCGGCGATCGCCGTGTCGCCAGCCTCGTCGCGCGCTTGCCTGGCCAGGTCGATGCCGCGCTTCTGCAACGGTTTGAACAGGTCCTCCGCGCCTTCGCGCGCCAGACGTTCAGGCGTCGCCGAATAGGTGTTTATGGTAATGACGCGGGCACCGGCGCGGATGAACTCGGCATGCAGGCCGCGCACCAGATCGGGTTCGTCGATAAGAACCCTGGCCGACCACAGCGGCGTCGGCTCCGACTTGCTGCGCCGCACCAGTTCCTGGCCCATGCCGCCATCGGTGAGGATGACACGCTTCATGCGCGCAACCTCTCGTTCTTCGGATCCCACAACGGCTCGTCCTTCTGCACGACAGCCTTGAACCGGTCGCCGAAAATTTCGATCTCGACAGAGGTGCCCGGCTCGGTCAGGTCTGCGCGCAGCATGCCGAGCGCGATGGACTTGTCGATGCGATGGCCCCAGCCGCCTGACGTCGTTTCACCAACGATCTGGCCGTGATGCCAGAGCGTCGACATGTAAGGCGCGTCGCAATCGCCGGGGTTTTCCACCACAAGCGTGACGAAACGCTTTTTCACGCCTTGCTGTTTCTCGTTCTGCAGCGCCGTCTTGCCACGGAAGGCGGGCTTTTCCCATTTGACGAAACGCTCCAGCCCACTCTGCAGGATCGAATAGTCGGTTGACAGATCGCCTTTCCAGGTGCGGTAACCTTTTTCGAGCCGTAGCGAATCCAGCGCGTACATGCCGAACGGCTTAAGACCGTGTTTCTGGCCTGCGGCCCAGATGGCGTCAAAGACGGCAGCTGTGTCGTCGATCCTGGTGTGGATTTCCCAACCGAGCTCGCCGGCAAAGGAGACGCGCACGAGCCTCGCCCAGTGGCCGGCTATTGTCGTTTCCTGATGCGTCAGCCATGGCAAAGTGAGATCGGCGTCGCAGACCTCGGCGAGGATTTTTCGCGAATTGGGGCCGGCGAGGATCTGGGTCGAATACTCCTCGGTGCGGTCGGTCAGGGCGAAGGCCGCATCCGCTGGCATGCGCAACTTCAGCCATTCGAAATCGTGCCACTGCGCGACCGCCGCGGTGATCAGCGTCATCTGATCCTCGCCATGGCGCACGACGGACATTTCGGTGACGATGCGCCCCTTGCCATCGGCGAAATAGACCAGCCCGATGCGGCCGGGCTTCGGCACAAGTCCGGTGACCTGCAGGCTCAGCCATTCGGCGGCGCCCGGGCCTTCAAGATTGAAGCGCGAAAAGCCGGGCAGGTCGAGGATGCCGGCGGCGTCACGCACGGCCAGGCACTCTTCGCGCACGCGGTGCTGCCAGGGCCCGTCGCGGCGGAAGGTCAGGGTCGCTTCCTCGGAGATATCGTCGCCGTCCTGCGCGTACCAGGTGGCGCGTTCCCAGCCATTATAGGCGTCGAAGCGGCCGCCGAGCGCCTTGATGCGATCATGGATCGGCGACAGCTTGCGGTCGCGCCCTTCCGGCCAGGCATGGCGCGGGAACTGGATGGCGTATTCGTTGCCGTAGATTTCCATGCCCTTGGCGACGCAGTAGTCCGGTGCAGCAGCAAAAGAGGTGAAGCGGCGCGGATCGCACGACCACATGTCCCACTCCGTCTGGCCTTGCGTGACCCATTCGGCCAGCACCTTGCCGGCGCCGCCGCCTTGGGCAATGCCGAAGGTGAAGACGCAGGCCTCGAAGGCATTGGGGACGCCAGGCATCGGGCCGATCAGCGGATTGCCGTCCGGCGCATAGGGGATCGGACCATTAATGACCTTGGACAGGCCGGCGGTGCCGAGGATCGGCACGCGGGCGACGGCATCGGCCAGGTAGTGTTCCAGCCGGTCGAGATCGTCGGGGAAGAGCTGGAAGGAAAAGTCCTCCGGCATCGGATCGTTGTGGGTGGCCCAATGCGCGCGGCAATTGCGCTCATAGGGGCCGAGATTCATGCCGCTCTTTTCTTGGCGCAGGTAGTATGAGGTGTCGACGTCGCGCAGCAGCGGCAGCTTCTTGCCCTGTTCCTTCGACCAGGCGGCGAGTTCGGGGATCTCCTCGAACAGGATATATTGGTGGCTCATCACCATCATCGGCACTTCGCGGCCGAACATTCTGCCGACTTCCGCGGCGCGGTAGCCGGCGGCGTTGACGACGATCTCGCAACGGATATCGCCTTGCGGTGTGGTGACCACCCATTCGTCCTTCTCACGGCGCACGCCGGTCACCGGGCAGAAGCGGATGATCCTGGCGCCCATATCGCGCGCGCCCTTGGCCAGCGCCTGGGTGAGCTGCGCCGGATCGATGTCGCCGTCGCTCGGGTCGTAGAGCGCGCCTTCAAGGTCGTGCGTCTCGATGAAGGGATAGCGGCGCTTGATCTCGTCGACGCCGACCACGTCGATGTCCATGCCCTGATAGCGGCCCATGCCCTTGGCGCGCTGGAATTCCTGCATGCGCTCCTTCGAGTGGGCGAGGCGCAGCGAACCGGTGACGTGATAGTTCATGGGATAGTCGACCGCCTCGGCAAGGCCCCGGTAAAGCTCGGTCGAATAGCGCTGCATGTTCATCAGCGACCAGGACGAGGAGAAGGTCGGAACATTGCCGGCGGCATGCCAGGTCGAGCCTGACGTCAGCTCGTTCTTTTCCAGAAGCACGCAGTCGGTCCAGCCTGCCTTGGCCAGATGATAGAGCGCCGAGGTGCCGACAACGCCACCTCCGATGATCACCACGCGCGCCGTGCTCGGCAAACCCGCCATGTTCTTCTCCCAAACTTCAAGCGCGCTGCGCTTCTGCTTTTGTTTTGATGCATGTCGTCGACCCAAAACCGCGCACGGTCTTGGGCGACATGCATTTCAGTAGACGGGTGGCGAAACCACCCAGATGACAACCGCCGGCTCGGTCCCGGGATTGCGCCAGCGATAGGGCTTGCCTTCGAAGCGGAAGGAATCGCCTTCGCCGAGCCGGTGCCAGACGCCCGCGATCTCGATATCGAACTGCCCGGAGGCGACGTATCCGGCCTCCTCGGTCGGTCGGCGAGCCTCGGTCTTCAGCTCCGCGCCCGGCGCGAAGACCGAGCGCACCATCTCGAAGCTGCCCCCGAGATCGGGTGACAGAAGCTCTTCGACCAGGCCGGATTCGCTGGTGCCAAGCGTGCGTCGCTTGCCGGCACGCACAATGACGCCGCGCTCGCTTTCCTGGGGTACGTCGTGACTGAAGAACAGGCTGATCGGAACGCCGAACAGCTCCGCGAAGGCCCTGAGGTCGCTGAGCGATGGCGTTGACAGACCACGCTCGACCTGACTGACCCAACCGACCGAACGGTCAAGTTTCAGGGCGATCCCTGCCAGCGTCAGCCCGCGCGCCCTGCGCAGCGCCCTGATATCGCTTGCCAGCACGCGTTCGTCAGGTCCCTGCAATGTTCGTGCGGTAGTGGAGGGCAAAACGCTCTCGTCATGAAAATTTCCATCCGAATTTCATGAGAAAGCAAGCTCATGAAAAAATCAAGTAGATTTTCACCGATGCTCAAGATTTGCTTGCAGGATTTTGACGGTTCATGCAAAGGCTCCGCTTCTTCGAGCGGCGAGTGGGGACGTCCGATCGACACAAAGGCTGAGGGACGGCCCATGCTGGAAAAGAAGGCTCGGATCGCGGGCGATGCCGAGATTGTCGACGAGGCGATCCTAACGCGCCGTTCGGTGCGCGCATTCCTGCCAGACATGATCGATGACGAGGCGATCCGCGCCATTCTTACGGTCGCGGCGCGCGCACCGTCGGGCACCAACATGCAGCCGTGGCGCGTCTACGTCATCAAGGGCGAGACCAAGCAGCAGATATCGGATGCCATCCTGAATTCCGGCATCCGGGCCGAAAAGGCCGATTGGGACGAGTATCGCTACTATCCCACGCAGTTTTTCGAGCCATACCTGACCCGCCGCCGTGCCAATGGCTTCGGTCTCTATGGCGCACTCGGCATCGGCCGACGCGAGGTCGACAGGATGCGCGCCCAGCATGACCGCAACTTCGTCTTCTTCGATGCGCCGGTCGGCATGATCTTCACCATCGATCGCCGCCTCAACCAGGGTTCGTGGATCGACTACGGCATGTTCCTGCAGAACATCATGGTCGCGGCGCGGGGCAGGGGCCTGCACACTTGCCCGCAGGCGGCCTTCGCGCCCTATCACCGGCAAATCCGGCCGGTGCTCAACATTCCCGACGAAGAGATCGTCGTTTGCGGCATGGCGCTCGGCTATGAAGACACGTCCAAGCCGGAAAACGCCTTCCGCACCGATCGCGTGCCGTTGGAAGAATGGGTGACGTTCAGCGAGTAAGGCTTGTGGCCTACTCGGTCATCTGCATGCCATGGCCGCTGACATGGGCACCGTCCTGTGGCGTCAGCTTGAGATAGGCGAGCAGCGCGCAGAGCGTGATGACGCCCTCGATCATAAAGAGAATCCGGAAATCGCTGGCGACCGCCGCGCCGCCGCCGGCGAGGAATGACAGCATGGCAGCAGCGAGACCGACGCTGATGGCGACCGCCAGCTGCCACAGGATGTAATAGAGCGCGCTGAAGCGGGCGAGCTGTTCGGGCGCGATGTCGGAATAGGCGAGGTTGCCGGTCGATGCCCACTGCACGGAGCGTAACACGCCGAAGACAAAGATGTAGGTCAGCGTGATCCACACCGGCGTCGTCGCCTGCAGCAAGGCAAAGCCCGCGATCATCGCGGCGACCACGGGCGTGTTGAAGACCAGCACGCGGCGGAAGCCGAAGCGATTGAGAAGGCGCGGCATGAAGAACCGCATGACCACCGATCCGACCGCCGCGACGAAGGTCAGCGATCCCGCCTGCACCGCGCTCATGCCGAAGCCGAGCTGGAACATCAGTGGCAGCAGGAAGACGACGGAGCTGAGGCCGATCGTATCCAGACCGCCGCCAGTAAGGAATGAAATGCGGAAGGTGCGGATGCGCAGGAGCTTGAGATCGAGCAGAGGATTGCGCACGCGCAGGCAGTAGAACGAGGCGGCCGTCAGAATGACGACGGCCAGCACAAGCTCAACCGCGATCATGCTTCCGGCTACGTCCTTCGCCGCCAGCGAGTCCATGCCGAAGACCAGCAGGACCATGCCGCTGCCGACCAGCAGAAAACCCGGAAAATCGAAGGGCGTGCGCACCGGCTTGGTCATGGTGGGAAACAGCGAGGCGGCAAGCACGGCCGCCGTTAGCGCGAAGGGCACGTTGATGAAGAAGATCCAGCGCCAGGAAATGTAAGTGGTCAGCGCGCCGCCGACGAGCGGACCGACCAACGGTCCGGACTGGCCGGCCAGCGAGATATACATGTTGATCTTCAACGTCCGGCTGCGCGGAAAGGTCGACAGGATGACGACCTGGCCGAGCGTACCCATCAGCGCGCCACCGAAGCCCTGCAACGCGCGGGCGCCGACCAGCATCCAGATGTCGTTCGAGAGCCCGCACAGGGCCGACGAGGCGGCGAACACCAGCAAGGCGAAGCAGTAGACATTGCGCAGGCCGAAGCGGTCGGCGGCCCAGCCGCCGAGCGGCATTGAGATGATCAGGCTGGCGACATAGACGGTGATCAGCAGACCGAGCTGGCTGGGTGGACGAGCGAGGCTTTCGCCGATGCCGGGCAGTGCCGTCACCACGACATTCTGATCGAGGCTGGTCATGAAGACGCCGCAGGCGACCGTCAGCGGCAGCAGGAGTAAGGCTCTGGCCGACACATCGGCGCGATCCGTGGCGCCGGCGGATATTTCAGCAGTCATGGGGAGGTTCGAACCAAACGAATGCGCCGACTCTGAGACGGGATTTTCATGTCCCTTTGACCGGTTGGACGGCCACGTTTTGACATCATGGGCGCCCGCGGCGGGATTCTCTAGCGGCAGAACCGGCTGGCCTTGAGGCCAGAAGCCGCGACTAAGCGGCGGTCCGGCCACATCATCTATTGCACTTCGTAACCGACTTCCTCGCTGGCATGGCAAAGCGCCTTCCAGAACGAACGCGCGAAGGAGCGGAAGACATAGATGTCGAACTGATCGGCGCCGGTGCGCTGGATCTGGGCGAAGACATCGTGGTGGGCAGTCGAGCGGCCCGCGCCTATGGGGAAGGCCGGCAGTGCGAAATCGATGGCGAAGAACTTCGCCAGCACCCATTCGGCCTTCGGACCGGCAAGGCGAATCGCCGTGCGGCCATGCGACAGGTCCGTCACCGTGCCGATGTCCGGCATCACCACCTTGGCAAAGGCCGCGGCCAGCCCTTCGGCCTCATCGACAACCGTGAACTTTCCTGGCGCGAAGCCGAATACCGATTTCACGCCGTTACTCAGACCGCCGCCGGCGCCATCAGGCAGCGCAAGCCCGGTGACGGCGTCGATGGCTGCCATCAGTCTCTTCTCCTCGCCCGGCCATGCGGCGAGCTGCACGATCGAGCCCGGGCTCGTTTCGGTCAGGAGGATCTCGACGCCATGTTCGAAATTGCCATGCGAGCCGACGTGAAACTCCGGCTCGAGGGGGGATTGGCGCTCAACCATGCATGCGGGTCCCTTCCGGATCGTAGAAATGGTTGGAGACGATCTCCACCGGCCCGAAGCGGTTGCGCAGGGGATCGGAGACGTGGGCACGCGTGCCGTGCCTGGCCTTGCCGCCCTTGACCAGCGCCAGTGCGATATGCTTGCCGAGCGCCGGCGAGTAGCAACAGGCGGTGATGTGGCCGATCGAGCCGTGCGGATTGGCTTCGTCGATCTCCTCGACAATGTGCGAACCGCCATTGAGCGCCCGGTTGTCGAGCGCGATCAGGCCGACCAATTCCAGACGGTCGGACGCGACGAGGCCTTCACGGTCCATCATCGCCGATCCGATGAACGGTTTCTTCTTCGACAGCATCCAGTCGAGATGCAGGTCGCGCGCCGTGGTGCGGCCGTCGATCTCGGCGCCGGTGACATGGCCCTTCTCGATGCGCATCGTGCCCAGCGCCTCGAGCCCGTAGGTGACCAGCCCGAACGGCTTGCCGGCCTCGATCAGCGCCTCCCAGACCTGCGTGCCGTGGCCGGCGCCGCAATAGACCTCGAAGGCCATTTCACCGGAGAAAGATAGCCGGCAAATCATAACCGGCACGCCTGCTATCTCGCCGTGGACGATGCCCATGAAAGGCAAGGCGGCGTTATCGACCGATGTGCCAGTGACGCAGGCGGCCAGAATCTGCCGGGCCTTCGGCCCGCCGATCGCAGCGCCGGCCCATTCGTCGGTCACCGAGGTGACGTGGACCTTCAGTTCCGGCCAGATCACATCGAGGAAATACTCCAGATGCTGCATCACCTTACCGGCATTGGCCGTCGTGGTTGTCATCAGGAAATCCTGTTCGCCGAGCCGCCAGGTGGTGCCGTCGTCGAAGGCAAAACCATCCTCGCGCAGCATCAGCCCGTAGCGGGCCTTGCCGACGGCGAGCGTCGAGAACATGTTGGTGTAGACGCGGTCGAGGAACGCGGCGGCGTCGGGGCCCTGGACCGCGATCTTGCCCAGCGTCGAGACGTCGACGATGCCGGCGCTTTCGCGCGTCGCCCTGGCCTCGCGCACATAGGCCTGCTCGACCGTTTCGCCTGAAAGCCCGTAGATCATCGGCCGGTACCAGAGGCCGGCGGAATAGAGGGTTGCGCCATTTTCGACATGCCAGTCGTGCATCGGCGTCAGCCGTTCGGGCTTCAGGTCGCCAAAGCGCTCCGCCGCCAGCGAACCGATCGAGACCGGCGCGAAGGGCGGCCGGAAACGGGTCGTGCCGACTTCCGGGATCGGCTTGCCCAGCGCCTCGGCCATGATAGCGAGGCCGGGAACGTTGGAGCTCTTGCCTTGGTCGGTCGCCATGCCAAGCGTGGTGTAGCGCTTAAGATGCTCGACCGAGACAAAGCCTTCGCGATGCGCCAGCCGGACATCCTCCGCCGTCACGTCGTGCTGGAAGTCGACAAAGCTCTTGCCCCTGGCCCTGATCTCGAACACCGGCGCCGGATCGGGGTCGCCGGGTACGGCTTCGACAGAGGGCAAGGCCGCCGGAGTGCCGGTTCCACCGGCTGCCGCGAGGCCGGCGGCGCGGCCTTCGGCGATCGCCTCGACGGTGGAAAAACTGCCGGTGAAGGCGCCGGCTCCGGTCCACTGCTGTGTTGGCCACTGCTGTGTCGGCGATTGCTGCGTTGGCTTCGGCGGCAGGAAGGCTTGCCGCGCGGCATCCCATTCCGCTTTCGCACCGGCCTGGCTGGCCAGATGGATGGTCGGCGACCAGCCGCCCGACATCAGCAGGCAGTCGGCATGGATGCTGCGCGCATCGCCGGTGAGCGCGCCGGTAACCATGTCGAAGCGCTGAACCTTGATGCCTGACAGCGCCTTGCCGCCCTCGGTGGCGACGACGGCGTGGCCGGTAAAGATTTCGGCCTCGGCTTCCGTGGCGAGGCTGCGCATCTCAGCCGAAAGTTCGGGCCTGACGTCGACGACGGCAACGATCGCGGCCCCCGCTTTCTTCAGGGCGACGGCAGCGCGATAGGCGCTGTCATTGTTGGTGAACAGCGCGATCCGCTCGCCCGGCAGTACGCCGAATTCGTTGGCATAGCGTTGCGCCGCATGCGCCAGCATCACGCCCGGCCTGTCATTGCCCGGGAAAACCAATGGGCGCTCGAAGGCGCCGGTGGCCAGCACCACGGATTTGGCGCGGATCGCCCAATAGCGATGGCGCGGCTCGCCCTTGGCCGGCTGTTCCTTGTGGTCGCTGACCCGCTCGAGCGCGGCAAGCGTGTTGTTGTCGTAGTAGCCCCAGACCGTGGTGCGCGGCAGAAGCCGGACATTGTCCCGGTCTTCAAGCTGGGCAACGGTGCGCCGCACCCAATCGGTTGCCGGCGCGCCGTCGATGGTTTCATCGGACCAGTTGGCCGAACCGCCGAAACGCGGCTCGAGATCGGCCAGGATGACGCGGGCGCCATTATCGGCGGCGGCTTTGGCGGCCATCAGGCCGGCGGGGCCGGAGCCGACCACCAGCACGTCGCAAAAAGCGTTCATACGCTCGTAGCGGGCCGGGTCCTTCGCCGATCCGGCGCTGCCGAGGCCGGCGGCGCGGCGAATGAAGTGCTCGCAGAACATCCAGAAACGCGTGCCCTTCAGCGGGCCGAACACCGGTCCCATGAAGGTCTTGTAGTAGAAGCCGGCCGACAGGATCTTGCCGCCGAGCTGGTTGACGGCATGGATGTCCCAGGCGAGCGACGGGAAGCGGTTCTGGCTGACGGCGACCAGCCCATCATGGATCTCGACCATGGTCGCCGGAATGTTGGGCTCGCGAACCTCGCCTTTCAGCACCGTCACCAGCGCATTGGGTTCCTCGACGCCGGCGGTGAGCAGGCCGCGCGGGCGGTGGTATTTGAACGAGCGCCCGAACAGGGTGACGCCCTTGGCCAGCAGCGCGGACGCCAGCGTGTCGCCGGCATGGCCGGTATAGGCGACGCCGTCGAAGGTGAAGCGGATGGTCTTCAGCCGGTCGATGCGGCCGCCAGTGTCCGTGCGGCGCGGGCTCATGATTTGTCTTCCGCCTTGTGACGCGAGGCCGAACCATGGTCGCCGCGCGCGAAGGCGACGCTCGAAATCTCATGGGTCAGCGTGTTGCGCACGACCCGCAGATGCGCCCGGCAACCGCCGGAATGCTGCCAGATCTCGTTGTGGTCGCCAGCCGGGTTCAGCCGGTCATAGACATAGGCATTCCACGCCTCGAAATTCTGCGAGGCGGGGTCGGGACGCTCGCGGTTGCCGTCACCCTGATAGGTGAACTCGATGACGTCGCGCGGGCCGCAATAGGGACAGGTGATCAGCACGGTATATTCCTGATGAAGCCTTGCTTAATGAAGTCGAGGGTTGGCGCCCTGACCCTTGTCGTCGATCACCAGGCCGCGATGGAAGCGGTCGAGCGTGAAGGCGGCATTGAAGTCGTGCGGCTCGTCCTTGGCGATGGTCCAGGCAAAGCACCAGCCTGAGGCCGGCGTCGCCTTGAAGCCGCCATAGCACCAGCCGCAATTGAGATACATGCCGGGCAGGGGGCCTGTGGTGATGATCGGCGAACCGTCCATCGACATGTCGCAGACGCCGCCCCAGGAGCGCAGCATGCGCACGCGGGCGAGACCCGGAAACAGGGCCAGCATCTCGCTCATCACCTCATCGACGATGGGCAGGTTGCCGCGCTGGGCGTAGCTGTTGTAGCCGTCGATGTCGCCGCCATAGACAAGGCCGCCCTTGTCGGACTGCGACATGTAGAAATGGCCCATGCCGAAGGTCACGACGGTGTCGATGAAGGGCTTCAGCGATTCGGTGACGAAGGCCTGCAGCACATGGCTCTCGATCGGCATCGTCTCGACGCCGGCCAGTTGCATGACGCGCCCGGTGCTGCCGGCCACCGCGACCGCCACCTTCTTGGCCCTGATATCGCCACGCGATGTGGTGACGCCGGTTATGCGGTCGCCGTCGCGCAGGAAGCCGGTGACTTCGCAATTCTCGATGATGTCGACGCCGCGCCGGTCGGCGCCGCGCGCATAGCCCCAGGCCACGGCGTCGTGACGGGCGGTGCCGGCGCGCCGTTGCATCAGGCCGCCGACCACCGGAAACCGCGCCTCATTGGAGATATCGAGCGCCGGGATCAGGCGTTTGATCTCGGCCGGCGTCATCAGTTCGGCATCGACGCCTAGATGGCGCATGGCATTGCCGCGCCTCGCATAGTCGTCGAACTGGGCCGGCGTGTGGGCCAGGTTCAAGCAGCCGCGTTGCGAGAACATGACGTTGTAATTGAGTTCGTGCGACAGGTCCTCCCACAGCTTCATCGAGTGTTCGTAGAAGCGTGTGTTGGCCGGTAGCAGATAGTTCGAGCGCACGGCCGTCGTGTTGCGGCCGACATTGCCGGAGCCGAGCCAGCCCTTTTCCAGCACCGCGACATTGGTGATGCCGTGTTCCTTGGCAAGATAATAGGCGGTCGACAGGCCATGCCCGCCTCCACCGATGATGATGACATCATAGGAAGCTTTCGGGTCCGGCTTGCGCCAGGCCGGCTTCCAGTCCTTGTTTCCCTTGAGCGCGTTCGCGAGCAGCGAAAAGGCCGAGTACTCTGCCATCATTGTCATCCGGTTCGGGCGATGCGGCAGACTATAGAGCAGGCCGCATGCGCAAAGCCAATATTGCGCCATTGCCTTTCGACTGGCCGACTCAAGAATCGGCGATCGGCGGAAACAGGCGGCGGATGCGACAGCTTGCTCCATGATATGGCCGTCTTTATCAAGGACGGGCTCTTCAAATGCCTTTGCCGCCCGTGAGTCGCCAAGAAATCATGCTTTTCCGATTGTTCCGCCTGATTCTGGTCTGCGCGCTTGTCGCATCAGCGCCGCTCGGCGCCATCGCCCAGGTGGCAGGTCAGGCTCCCGCGACGCCAGGGGCCAGCCAGGCTCCCGTAGCGCCGGGTGGCAGCCCGGTTCCGGCGGCGCCCGCGGCCAGCCCGGCACCCCCGGGACTGATCGCCGATCAGCAGAAGATGATCAAGGACCTGACGGCAAAAACCGATGGTCTCGAGAAGAAGATTCAGCAGGACGGTGAGGAGGATTCAAGTCTCGTTGACATCCGCCTGCAGCTTGAGGAACTGTCCCGCGAGTCGCTGAATACCGCGCTTGCCTTCCGCACGCGCCTTGCCGAGATCAACGCCAGAGTTCAGCAGCTCGGCGCGGCGCCCGCCGCGGGCCAGCCGCCCGAGCCCGATATCGTGAGCGCCGAACGCCAGGCGCTGACGTCCGAAAAGGCCGAGATCAACGCTGTCATTTCGCAAGCCCAGGCCCTGTCGATCCGCATCAGCGGGCTGATCGACCAGATCGGCAATATGCGCAGCGCGCTTTTCCGCAATCTTTTGACGAAGCGCTATGTGCTGTCGGACGCGCTGAGCCCGCAGGTCTTTTCGGACGCCCGCGACGAGTTCCGCAACTTCTACAAGGCAGTGTCTTCCTGGCTGAGCTTCGCCTTCAAGTTCAAGTTCCAGGCCATTCTTGCGGCGACCTTCGTCGCGCTCGGCCTGGCCCTGGTGCTGCTGGTCGGCGGCAGGCGCCTGTTCGGGCGCGTGTTCGAAGCTGACCCCACTAACGAGGATCCGTCCTATCTCAGCCGCCTCTCGGTTGCCTTCTGGTCGACCCTGCTGCCCACGCTGGCGGTCGGCGCCTTTCTTGGGTCGACGATCTTCTTCTTCAATTATTACAACGTGTTGCGCGGCGATATCGGACTCTTCCTGAATGCGCTGGCGAGCGTCATCGGCGTGGTGTTCTGCGTCAACCGGCTGACCAATGCGGCTCTGTCGCCGCGCCTGCCGAACTGGCGCCTCATTCCGGTCGAAACGGGGCCGGCACGCTGGCTGGTGCGCCTGGCCACGGCCATGGCAGTGGTCATCAGCTTCAACACCTTCCTGTCGATCGTGAACGACAAGATGGGCTCGCCACTGTCGCTGACTATTGCCCGCAGTTTCCTCGCAACCATTATCGTCGGCGTCATCCTGATCCTGATGGCGATGCTGCGGCCGTTCAAGGCGCGCGACGGAAGCTGGCGGCCGTGGCCGGCATGGCTGCGCTACCTGGCGCTGTCACTCGGCCTCTTCACCATCATCGCCGCCTTGCTCGGCTATATCGGCCTTGCGCTGTTCGTCTCGCTACAGGTCGTGGTCACCGGCACCGCGCTCATTACCGCTTATATCGGCTTCCTGTCGGCGCAGGCGATCGGCGAGGAGGGCGCTTTCGCCAACACCACTGTCGGGCGCTGGCTGTCGGTCAACTCCAGCTATGAAGACACCGCACTCGACCAGCTTGGCCTCGTGGTCAGCGTCGCCATCAATCTGATGATCGTGCTGGTGTTCCTGCCGCTGATCCTGCTGATGTGGGGGTTCCAGCTGGGCGATATCCAGGCCTGGGCCTACAGGCTGGCGACGGGGATCACCATCGGTTCGGTGACGATTTCGGTCACCGGCATCCTCTCCGGTGTCGTCGTCTTCATCATCGGCTATTTCCTGACGCGCTGGTTCCAGGGCTGGCTCGACGGTTCGGTGATGGCACGCGGCAAGGTCGATACCGGGGTGCGCAACTCGATCCGGCTGGCGGTCGGCTATGCCGGCGTGGCGCTGGCGGCACTCGTCGGCATCTCGGCTGCCGGTATCGACCTCTCCAGCCTGGCGCTGGTCGCCGGCGCTCTATCGCTCGGTATCGGCTTTGGCTTGCAGAATGTGGTGTCCAACTTCGTTTCCGGCCTGATCCTGCTGGCCGAGCGGCCGTTCAAGGTCGGCGATTGGATCGTCGCCGGTGAGATCAGCGGCACGGTCAAGAAGATAAGCGTGCGCGCCACAGAGATCGAAACCTTCCAGCGGCAGTCGGTGATCCTGCCCAATTCAAACCTGATCAACAACGCCGTCGGCAACTGGACGCACCGCAACAAGCTCGGCCGCATCGACATCAAGATCGGTGTCGCCTATGGCAGCGACGTCAAGCAGGTCCATGCCGTCCTGCTCGAGATCGCGCGCAGCCATCCGCTGGTGCTGAAGAACCCCGAACCTTTCGTGCTGTTTTCCAATTTCGGCGCGGCCGCGCTCGAATTCGAAATCAGGGTTTTCCTGGCCGATGTGATGAATGGCAACATTGTGCAGAACGACGTCCGCTTCGCCGTGCTCGAGAAATTCGACGACCAGCATATCGAAATCCCTTCGACGCCGCGAGCCGTCGTCGAGACCAAGCACGCGAAGGCTTGGCCGACTGACGACGACAAGATCGAAGCCGATTTCATAGAGCAGGAACAGGCGAAGACAGAGGCCGCGGCCGAGGCGAAACGGACCGCCAAATCAGGACGCAAGGCGCGCAAGCCCGATCCCGACTAGATATCGGAGCCGGTCAGTTGTTCGCGATCGGCGCGGGGAGTGCCGTGTGCAGATCGATCTTGAAATCGCCTGCAGCCTGCACTGGGGAAGCCAAAGCCAATTGCGGCATGAATGCGGCATTCAGTTGCGGTTCAGCTTCCATCTCATATAAGCTTCCATGCAAAGGGCGAAAATGCCTTGCATAATGCAACAGGGGCGGTGGGAACACCGATATTGCACCATGTGGAAGTCTCTCGTCGCTGCCGTCGCCTTGCTCGCCGTGAGCGGCTCGGCCCATGCCGCCAGCGCGGTCAACAAGGACGCCGAGACCCGTACGCTGGTCGTGACGGAGGGCGGCAGCAAGACCGAACTTGCGCTGGCTGGAGGTGAAACCGTCGAGTTCTGCCAGAATGGCTGCTTCGTCACTTTGCCCAATGGCGATCTTGAAGCCCTGACCGGTTCGGAAACCGTCGAAATCTCAGGCGGGGTCGCCCGCATCAAGTGATCTCAGCGGCATGGTTGGAAAGGCCGGGCATTGCTCGGCCTTTTATTGTTTCGGTAGCGGGTTAACAATGACGCCGGAAATACGACCTCGTCGGCCGCCTACAACCGGGCGTTTCACTATTTTTCGACCGGGTGCGCTATCGCCCCGGCATGATCAAGGTCGAAGTCGACGCGCTGCCCGCTCCTGAGATAGGACTTGGTCGCTTGGCTTTTTCCGAATGTCGCAAACAGGCTTCATCAGCCCCATCGCTCGGCCCTATAGTCCGCGCGCTTTATCACACTGGAGTCGCGGGCAATGGCAGAGTTTCCGAAAAAGGCGAAGGTCGTCATCATTGGCCTCGGCGGTATTGTTGGTGCATCGATCGCCCATCATTTGATCGAGCGCGGCTGGGACGACATTGTCGGCATCGACAAGTCGGGCATCCCGACCGATATCGGCTCGACGGCGCACGCCTCCGACTTCTGCTACACGACCAGCCACGACTTCCTGTCCTGCTGGACGACACTCTATTCCATCGATTTCTACGAGAAGATGGGTCACTACGCCCGCATCGGCGGTCTCGAGGTTGCCCGCGTCGGCGACGACAGCCGCATGGACGAGATCAAGCGCAAGATCGCCTCTGCAAAAGCGTTTGGAACACGCGCGCGACTGATCGAGCCCGCCGAGATCAAGGAGAAATTCCCGCTCATCGAACAGGAGATGGTGCAGGGCGGCCTGTGGGATCCCGATGCCGGCCTCGTCATTCCGCGCTCGCAGACTGTCGCCGGCAAGCTCGTCGACCAGGCGGAAGCGTCGGGCAAGCTGAAATCCTTCGCCAACACGCCGGCCAAGTCGCTGGTGGTCAAGGACGGCCGCATCAGCGCCGTGGTGACAGACCGTGGCACGATCGAGGCTGACTATGTCATCGTCTGCGCCGGCATTTGGGGGCGGCTGATCGCGGAGATGGTCGGCGAGGACCTGCCGGTCATGCCGATCGACCATCCGCTGACTTTCTTCGGACCCTATAATGAGTTCGCCGGCACCGGCAAGGAGATCGGCTGGCCGCTGCTGCGCGACCAGGGCAACTCGGCCTATATGCGCGACACGGGCGATCCCAAGACCGCCGAGGGCGGGCAGATCGAATGGGGCTATTACGAAGAGACCAATCCGCGTCTCTGCCACCCGCGCGACCTGCTGGAAAAGGACCAGGCGCGTTTGTCGCCCTCGCAGCGCGACCTCGACATGGAGCAGATCCTGGCGCCGCTCGAACGCGCCATGGAACTGACGCCGATCCTGGGCGAACTCGGCTACAATGAAAGCCATTCCTTCAACGGCCTGCTGCAGGTGACGGCCGATGGCGGTCCGTCCATGGGCGAGAGCCAGAAGGTGAGGGGCCTGTGGTATGCCGTCGCCATCTGGGTCAAGGACGGCCCCGGCATGGGCAAGCTGATCGCCGACTGGATGACGGACGGCCGTACCGTGATCGACCACCACGCCATCGATTATGCGCGCTTCTACCCGCACCAGACCAAGGAGCAGTTCATCTGGGATCGCTGCACCGAAACGGCGATGAAGGTCTACAATCCGGCGGTGCATCCTCGCGAGCCGTTCTCAAAGGGCCGCAACATAAGGCGCTCCCCATTCTGGGAGCGCGAGAAGGAGCTCGGCGGTTACTTCATGGAACTGGGCGGCTGGGAGCGCGCACATGGCTATGCCGCCAACGAGCATCTGCTCGAAAAATACGGCAACCGCGTGCCGGTGCGCGAGAACGAATGGGACAACCGGCACTTCTGGCGCGTTTCCAATGCCGAGCACCTGGCGATGAGCGAGGATTGCGGCATCGTCAACCTGTCGCACTTCTCGATGTATGACGTCGAAGGACCTGACCACGTCGCGTTGCTGGAGTGGCTCTGCGCGGCCAAGATCGGCGGCGACAACAATATCGGCAAGGGTATCTACACCCATTTCCTCGACGAGGAAGGCATGGTGCGCGCCGACTTCACCGTCATCCGCATGGCCGACCGCTGCCGCGTCATCGACGGCGCCGACGCCGGCCCACGCGACTTCCAGTACATGCGTCGCACGGCGCAGGACAAAGGTTTTGACGTCACTATCACCGATGTGACGGAAAAATACGTCACCATCGGCATCTGGGGGCCGAATGCCCGCACGACCTTGCAGAAGGTGGTCGAAAATCCCGAAGGGCTGTCGCTGGAGAATTTCCCGTTCGCCGCGATCAAGCCGATCCGGATCGGCGGCAAGGACGTCACGGCTTTCCGCATCTCCTATGTCGGCGAGCAGGGCTGGGAATTGCATATGCGCTACGAGGATGGGCTGGCAGTCTGGGACGCGCTGCGCTCGACCGGCGTCATGCCATTCGGCGTCGAGACTTACGCCAACACGCGCCGCATGGAAAAGAGCCTGCGCCTGCAGAACGCCGACCTGCTGACCGAATACAATCTGCTGGAAGCCGATCTCGCGCGTCCGAAGGTCAAGGAGAACGATTTCTGCGGCAAGGCCAAGCATCTGGAATATCGCGCCCGCGAGCACCAGCCGGCGATGCTGTGCACGCTTGTCATGACCGACAACAAGGACGGCAAGGGTGTTGCCCGCTACCCCGTCGGCATCATGCCTGTGATGGATCCGGCAACCGGCGAGACGCTCGTCGACGAACTCGGCCGCCGCTCCTTCACGACGTCGGTCGCCTATGGCCCTACCATTGGCAAGAACATCGCGCTCGCCTACCTGCCCTGGGCCTATGCCCAAGAGGGCCGCAAGCTCGAGGTGGAGTATTTCGGCGAGACCTATCCGGTCGAAGTGGCCAGCGTCGGCTACAAGCCGCTCTACGACCCGGAGAACCTCAAGCCGCGCAGCTGATCGCGGACGGAGCAACGGACTGATCGCAAAAAGCCTGGCATAGAGCCGGGCTTTTGTCTTTTTAACCAGGCCGTTTTCGCTTACCCTCAAGGAATGTCTGCTTTCCCGAGCGCAAGACATTTCCTTTCGAGCTGCGCTGCGCTGGCGTTGATTCTCTGGCTGGCGCCCATATCCCGCGCGGACGAGCCGGTCGATGTCGAACTGGTGCTGGCGGTCGACGTTTCGCTGTCGATGTCGGCGGACGAACTCGAGATCCAGCGCCATGGCTACGCGGCGGCGCTGACGCATGACAATGTGCTGCGGGCCATTGCCAATGGCACCTACGGCAAGATCGCGGTCACCTATGTCGAGTGGGCCGGCACAACATGGCAGCGCGTCATCGTGCCGTGGACGGTGATCGCCAACCGCGCTGACGCGGAGCGCGTGGTGGCGCAATTGTCGGCCCAGCCGCCCGACAGCGCGCGGCGCACCTCGATCTCCGGCGCGTTGGAATTCGGCAGCGACCTTCTCGCCGAAAGCGGCTACGAGGGGACCAGGCGCGTCATCGACGTTTCCGGTGACGGACCCAACAACCAGGGCGCGCCAGTCAATCTCACCCGGGACGCGGTGGTCAGGCAGGGCATCGTTATCAACGGCCTGCCGCTGATGACCCGAGGCGGCTTCACCAGCGCCTATGACGTCAACGATCTCGACCGCTACTACAGCGACTGCGTCATCGGCGGCCCCGGAGCCTTCATGATCCCGGTCAACGACTGGACGCAATTTCCCGAAGCTATCCGCCGCAAGCTGGTGCTCGAGCTTGCCGGTTCGGCGTCACCGCAATGGGCGGCGGAAGCAGCCGATCACCCGCCAGTGGTGCTGGCGCAGGACAAGCCGGCCGTCGACTGTCAGATCGGCGAGAAAATGTGGCGCAACCGCAACTGGAGGCTAGACAACCGCTAGAGCCAGAATGATTTCAGATCGATTCCATCTGAAATCTGAATCCGCCTTTGGATCAAAGAGATAGAGCATGATGTCGTCCAAAAACCGCTTCACAGGTTTCGGCATCATACTCCAGGCTTGCCTCGCCGGCCGAAGCGGTGGCAGAGTGCCCAGATCATGCTATTCAGGCTAGGGGCGTCGCGGCCAAACCGAGGAAACATGAGATGAAACGCCTTGTCATCCTGACTGCCGTCGCGTCGGTCCTTTTTGCCGACGGCGCCAGCGCCCAATATGACGACCAGCCCGCCTGCGTCATGTTCGAGCACTCGAATTTTCGCGGGCGGTCGATCGAGATGGGGCCCGACGATTCCGTGAATTTTCGCGGCGGCCAGTTCTGGAACGACCGTGTGTCGTCGGTGTTCGTTCGCCGGGGCTGCACGCTGGTTGCCTATGAGGATACGAATATGAGCGGCGAATCGATCGAGATCAGGCGCCGGGTCCGCGAGCTCGGGGGCGATTGGAACGACCGAATCTCGTCCGCAGAGTGCTCCTGTGATGGCTACTGATACCGGGTTTCGGGCGGCCGGCTGGTGGCCGGCCGCCGATCTGGTTGCAGGACACTGCCTGGGTCTCCGTGCGCCTCACCATCCTGTTGATTGACAAGCCGATTGACGTCTGTGAGACAATTCCCTTCAGATAAAACAAAAGGGGAACTGACATGACCAGGATCGCCGTTCTTGCCGCAACTCTGACATTTGCCGCCGGCTTGTCCGCGCCGGCCATGGCTGCCACGTCGCTGACCATAGGGATCAGCGGCTGGACCGGGTTCGCGCCGCTGACGCTTGCCAAGCAGGCAGGCCTCTTCGAAAAGCACGGTCTCGACGTGACCTTGAAGAAGGTGCCGCAGGCCAGCCGTCCGCTCGCCATCGCCAGCGGCGACCTGCAATGCGCCGCCACCACGGTCGAGACCTGGCTGGTGTGGAACGCCAGCGGGGTGACCACCAAGCAGATCTTCCAGCTCGACAAATCCTATGGCGCCGACGGCATCGTCGTACGCAACGACATCAAGACCGTCGCCGATCTCAAGGGCAAGACCGTGGCCTCGTCGGCACCGGGCACGTCGCCCTATTTCCTGCTCGCCTGGGTGCTGAACAAGAATGGCATGTCGACCAAGGACGTGACGGTCGTCAATCTGGAGCCGGACGCGGCGGCCCAAGCCTTCCTTGCCGGCCAGAACGACGCGGCGGTCACCTATGAGCCGTTCATCTCGGCCGTGCGCGACAAGGCCGACCAAGGCCATATCCTGGCGACCACGCTCGACTATCCGATGGTTCTCGATACGGTCGGCTGCACGCCCGAATTCCTCAAGGCCAATCCCGATGCCGCCAAGGCGCTCGCCGACAGCTATTTCGATGCGCTCGACCTGATCAAGAAGGATCCGCAGAGATCCTACGAGATCATGGGCGCCGACGTGAAGCAGTCGGCCAAGGAATTCGAGGATTCGGCGAAGTACCTGAAATGGGCCGACAAGGCCGAGAACAAGCAGTTCTTCACCAAGGAATTCCCGGAATTTTCCAAGACCGCAGGCGCGCTTTTGCTGCAGATGGGACTGATCAAGGAAGCGCCCGACGTCACTACGCTTGCAGACACCAGCGCGGTGGCGAACTGACGGATCAACCCTGGGCATCACGCGGTGGCGCCGGGCGCCGTCGCTTTCCCTCCGACAAAGGATGAAGATGCGCCCCTTGCATCCGGTCTCGCCGGGCATTCGAACCGTGCTCGGCATTTCCTTCTTCGTGCTGTTCGTGGTCTTCTGGGCCTGGATCACACTTGGCGGCCACGTCAACCGCATCTTCCTCGCCGACCCGCTGTCGATGCTCAGGGACGGATGGCGCCTGCTGGTCGAGGACCGTTTCTGGCTCGACATATTGATCACCATCTGGCGGGTTTTCGGCGGCTTCGTGCTGGCCTCGGTCGTCGCCGTGCCGCTCGGCATCGCCATGGGCGCCTGGAAGCCGGTGGAAGCATTCCTGGAGCCCTTCGTCTCTTTTGCCCGCTACCTGCCGGCCTCGGCCTTCATTCCATTGCTCATCCTCTGGGCCGGCATTGGCGAACTGGAGAAGCTGCTGGTCATCTTCGTCGGCTCGGTGTTCCAGATCATCCTGATCATCGCCGTCAAGGTCGGGTCGACGCGGCGCGATCTGGTCGAGGCCGCCTATACGCTGGGCTCGACCAACAACAGCATCATCAAGCGGGTGATCATGCCGGCCAATGCGCCTGAAATCGCCGAGACGCTGCGGCTTGTGCTCGGCTGGGCGTGGACCTATGTCATCGTCGCCGAACTGATCGGCTCGTCCTCTGGCATCGGCTACATGATCATCAACAGCCAGTCGCGGCTGGCGACCGGACAAATCATTTTCGGCATCATCGTCATCGGTCTGATCGGCCTGTTGTCCGATTTCGCCTTCAAGGCGTTCAACCGCTGGCTCTTTCCGTGGAGCCTGGCGTGAGCAAACTTCTCATCGAGGGCGTCTCGCGTACCTTTGCCGGCGTGCGCGGCGGGCAGCCGGTCAAGGCGCTGATGCCGATCGACCTGGCGGTCGCTGCCAATGACTTCATCACCATTCTGGGTCCGTCGGGCTGCGGAAAGTCGACGCTGCTCAGAATCGTCGCCGGCCTGGAGGCGCCGAGCGAAGGCCGCGTGCTGCTCGACGGCAAGGCGGTGACGCGCCCGGGACCGGACCGCGGCATGGTCTTCCAGTCCTACACGCTGTTCCCATGGCTGACGGTCGCTGAAAACATCGCCTTCGGCCTGCGCGAACGCGGCATGGCTGAAAAGGAGCGGGACGGGGTCGTCGCGTCCTATGTCGATCTCGTCGGGCTGAAGGGGTTCGAAGACCATTGGCCAAAGCAGCTTTCGGGTGGCATGCAGCAGCGCACGGCGATTGCCCGCGCGCTGGCCAACGATCCCGAGATCCTGTTGCTGGATGAGCCGTTCGGCGCCCTCGACAACCAGACCCGCGGGCTGATGCAGGAGCTTCTGCTCGGCATCTGGGAACGGCGCAAGAAGACGGTGCTGTTCGTCACCCACGACATCGAGGAGGCGATCTTCATGGCCTCGCGCGTGATCGTGATGACGGCGCGGCCCGGCCGCATCAAATCGGACGTCGCCATCGACCTGCCGCATCCGCGCCATTACACGCTGAAGACCAGCCCGGAATTCTCGGCGTTGAAGGCGCGGCTGACCGAGGACATACGCGTCGAGGCGATGCGGACAGCGCAGGTCCAATCAAGCTGACGCCGTCTCGCTACACTCAAAGATTCCGCAGATCTTTGATGAGCATATAAAGGTGCAATGAGTCAGTCGGCGATTGGATAAATCCGTAGCGCCCGTAGAGAGCGCGCGCATTGTCGTCTTTTGCGTGCACGACCACTGCGCGGATACCTGCGATATCGGCCGCCTGCAAACTGCGCAGTATTGCATCGCGCAACAATCCGCCGCCAATGCCTTTGCCTTGCCAATCCAAACCGACGGCGAGACGCGCCAGCAGCATCACAGGCACGGGATGGCGTGCAAGACCTTTCGTTAGTCGCTCGGGCGCCCCGTCGTAACCGACCTCGGCAACGACCAGCGTATAAAAGCCGATCACGACGTCGTCTGAGAGGCCGATATAGGTCTGGGAGGCGTTGGCTTGCTGGTTTTGAAGAGCATAACGAACGAGAAAGCGATTGAGCGGTTCTTCACCGCAATCAAACGTGTCCACACCATGTTTGCGGGTCAGTTTCTCGATATGGAACTCGCTCACGCCGGATCGCGACCCGAAAAGATGCTGGGTTCGCTTAAGAGGCGCTTGAGGCGTGGCAGGTCGCGCGTCGGCGCATCCAGCGCAGCCATGAACGCGGCCCATTTTTCCGCGTCGAGATGGAAGCTACGTCGGTCGGCCAGTGTTTCCTCGGCACGGCCAAGCGCGCTTTCAAGGACAAAATCGCTCAGAGAGCGGCGTTCTGCAGCCGCGGCTGTTGCGAGTTTATGTTTTGCCTCGGGCGTAAGCCGCAAGTCCAGCTTTTCGGATCGGGTCGCTCTTGCTGTCATGTAATACCTCTTGGTAGAGGTTTATCACGTGTCGCCAGACAATGTCATGACATTTATTTCGGATCAGGCCGCCAGCAGTTGCTTGCGGTCGACGCGCTCCTGCTGCGGCGAACGGGCATAGAGCTCGCGGTAGCATTTGGAGAAATGCGAGGCCGAGACGAAGCCGCAGGCGACCGCCACCTCGACCACCGGCATCGAGGACTGGATCAAGAGATGCCTGGCGCGGTCGAGCCGGATTTCCAGATAGTAGCGGGCAGGCGAGCGTCCCATCTCAGTGCGGAAAAGGCGCTCGATCTGGCGGCGCGACAGGTCGACATGATCGGCGATCTCGATCAGCGACAGCGGCTCGGAGAGGTTCGCCTCCATCAGTTCGATGATGGTCAGCACTTTCGAGTTCTGTACGCCAAGACGCGCGCGCAGCGGCAGGCGCTGGCGGTCGGTCGGACTGCGCACGCGGTCGGTCAGCACCTGCTCGCAGACGCGGTTGACGAGGCTCTCGTCGAAATCGTCGCCGATCAGCTTCAGCATCATGTCGAGCGCGGCGGTGCCGCCGGCGCAGGTATAGATGTTCTGGTCGATCTCGAAGAGGTCGGCAAAGACATTGGCCTTCGGAAACGCCTCGGAAAATCCCGGCAGGTTCTCCCAATGGATGGCGCAGCGCTTGTTGGACAGCAGGCCGGCGGAGGCCAGGATATGCGCGCCGGTGCACAGGCCGCCGACGGCAACGCCGCGATTATACTCTTCGCGCAGCCAGGCGAAGGCTGATTTGTTCTGGTAGCGCTCGACATTGATGCCGCTGCAGACGATGGCCATGTTGGGACGATCCGGCCCCGCCATCTTCTTGCGTTCCTCCTCCAGCGAGGTGTTGACCGCGCATTCCACACCGTTCGAAGCGCGCACCGGCTTGCCGTCGATGCTGGCGAGGCGCCAGCGATAGGCCTCGTAGCCGAGCATGCGGTTGGCGGAGCGCAACGGATCGAGCGCGGTCGCAAAAGCGATCATGGTGAAATCGGGAATAAGGAAGAATACAAACGATCGCTTGATCGGATGCTTAACGGCGTTCACGGGAACCTCACGCAGCCATGACGCGAACAGGATGTCGCGAATAGCATAGCGACATCAGGAAATCCCATGCTTGTCAATTGGCTACACCGCTTGGACAAGATTAAATTTGCGACATGGGTCGCAAATGGGCAATTCACAGGCGGGAACCCATGATGCGATCCGGGACGAGCGCGGGCGCAACGCGGCACAACAGAAACGCCGCCTTGGCTTGAGCCAGGCGGCGTTACAGTCGTGAAGCCAGCAGCAGGGAGCGCTGTCTCAAAAAAATTTAGGCGACGAAGCCGAGGCGCGCCGCAGCCATGGCGCCGGTCTGGCCAGGCATGGTGTTGGCGAGGCGCTGGCGCTCGAGAGCGGTGGTCAGGTTCATTTCGCGGCGTGCAAAGAGGCGGGAAAAAAGCTTCATGATCATCTCCAATCGGTTGCTCAGACGGGTCGCCTTCGCTTGATGGAGTGGGGCAGCTCGTTTGCTGACGGTGATATAGGCTTGTGTGAGCTGAAACTAAATCGCAAAAGCGAAGCGCTTGATATGAAAAGCGACAACATGCGACAAGGCGGGGCGGGAGTGTCCAGAATTCGCGATTGTTTACAGTGGCTTAGTTCGGAAAACGAGATGCTATGCGGCTTGTTCATATGCGCCATGCAGCGGCGGCATGGCTCCTGAATTCGTTTGAATACAAATAAAACGACAAGAAACGTCCAATAAAACGAGAAGGCCTGCCGGGCGGAATGCACGGCAGGCCTTCAGCACAGGGTACACACGATCTACTTTGCTCCAGCCCAGGATCCGATGCCGTTGCGCATGCCGGTCTTGGCGTCGGCAGCTTCAGGCCAGCCAATATCCTTCTGCAGTTCGATCGGCAGTGAGCGGATGGCGCGTTCGGTCTGGTAGCGGGCGCGGGCCGCGCTGAATTCGGTCGCGATGCGGCCGAGGGAGGACAGGATAGACATTTCATTTCTCCTTATGCGCCAGGCGGCGATGCCCAGGCAGCGGCTGGTTACGTCAGGTCTGTTTCAGCTTCATTTCATATCGATTGCAGGTCTGTGTCGGAGTCGTTTCATGGCTGCTTATGGCAGCATCCTCAATCGATGCAGTTGACTATGCTCCTGATCTGATGTTCAATCAAACGAAATGGAATGATGCTTTGTATCAGAAAAATTGAAGGCCGATCGCCATGAACGCCCCACTCAATCATCCGCTGCCGCTGCTCGATCTTGACGTTTTGCGCACTTTCGTGGCGATTGCCGAGACCGGCAGCTTCACCACTGCCGCCAATGCCGTCTTTCGCACGCCGTCGGCGGTGTCGATGCAGATCAAGAAGCTGGAGGATATTCTTGGCCGCTCGGTGTTCGCCCGCGATGCCCGCTCGGTGACCCTGACGACGGATGGCGAAATGCTGCTCGGCTATGCCCGGCGGTTGCTGTCGATCAACCGCGAGGTGGTCTCGAAGTTCATCATTCCCGACATTGTCGGCGTGGTCCGGCTCGGCTCGCCGGATGATTATGGCGAGCGCGTGCTGCCGCATGTGCTGAAGCGTTTCGCGCAATCGCATCCCTCGATCGCCGTCGACGTCACCATCGACCAGAGCAGCAATCTGCGCCGGCGCATGGACGACCGCGCGCTCGACATCACGCTTCTGACGAACTCCTACAAGACCAGCGCGCTCGGTGCCGAGGTGCTCCTGACCGAGCCGATCGTGTGGGCCGGCGCCAAGGGTGGCTGCGCGCATCTGCGCGAACCGCTGCCGGTGTCGCTGTGGGAAGAAGGCTGCGCCTGGCGCGCCGGTGCGCTCGATGCGCTGGGACGCGAGGGCCGCAACTACCGCATAGCGTATATGAGCGCCCATACGGCCGGCCAGCGTGCCGCCATCATGTCCGATCTCGCCGTAGCGCCGCTGCCGAAGTCGTTCCTTGGCAACGATATGGTCGAGCTCTGCCCGAAGGACGGCATGCCCGACATCGGCACCTATAATCTGGCCATGGTGGTGGCACCGGACGCCAGCGCACCGGTCAAGGCCGTCGCCGACCACATCCGCGCGACCTTCGAAGTGTTCCGGGAAACCGGAAAATTCTGACAGGTGTCGCGATGAACCGAGCTTCGGTGCTCGGCGATCTCGTCAGGTTCGCAAAACCGGTTGATCATCTGGCTGAGACAATCGGCGTGCTGGGCTGGTCCGACACCCCGGTGGTGATGCTGACTGCTTATCAGATCGTGAGCGTCCTACAACGGGCCCGAGCGGGAGCTCTTACCGCTGCCGATGTGGAAGCATGGGCTGACCTGATCGAATGCAGGGAAGACATCGAGTATCAGCCGGAACATCATGAAGAAATATTGCAGGCGATCTACATGCTCGCCAATCCGGTCTTGAATGGATCGCTTGATGAAGCCTTGACCGACCAGCTGATCGCCTCGCTTTTGCCCTGATCCGCGGGTTTTTCGCTGCTCAGAAACGCGGCCATGCGTTGGCGGGCCCGCCGCGATTCGGGCATGTCGATCAATGGCCAGACGTGGAACATGCCTTCCTCGTAGATGACATCGACCTCGACGCCCGCGGCTCGCGCCTTCTTGGCGAAGATCAAATTGTCGGGACTGAGCATGTCGCGCGAACCGGTCAAAAGGAGTGTCTTCGGCAGCACGGAGAGATCGCCGTAGAGCGGGCTGATATGCCAGTCAGTGCGGTCGATCCCGGCACTGTACATCCGGATCGCCTCCAGGCCGCCGGCGATGCCGAGCCAGGGATCCTTGCCCTCGGCCTCGAACACTTCGGGATTGGCGAGCGACATGTCGAGACCAGGCGAGATCAGCACATGGCGCGACGGCAGAGCCAATCGTTCCTCGGCGGCCATCATGGTCAGCACCACGGCCATGTTGCCGCCGGCTGAATCGCCCATGAAGATAATGTCGTCCGGCTCCGTTTCGTCGAGCATGCGGCGATAGACATCGCCGACCATGCCGAACATGGCGTGGAAGTCATGCTCGGGAGCGATGGGGTAGATGGGCACGGTGACGGCGTAGCCCAGCCGGTCGGCCATGTCGGCAATCAAATGCCAATGGTAGGGCGTGATTTCAAAGACATAGGCGCCGCCGTGCAGGTAGAGAATCCGTTTGCGCTCGCCGGCCCTGGGGGCGATCTCGTAGACCGGGAATCCGTCGACCATGTGCGCCTCTATGTTGAAACGCTGGTGCAACGAGGCTGGCGGTCGATGATCCTCCGTCTTGCGCGCGGCAGCAATCCAGCGCCGCAGGTTTTCAGGGCTGGAAAACGCCTTCTTGCGGCTGTACCTGAGCACGAAGGAAACGAAATGGCTTTTCAAACTTGGCATGCGCATACACGAGCTTCGGCTGCAGCCGACTAAGAGAATTCCCCCTCTCTTGCGAAGATCGTGCGTTGGCCAAAAATGTCAAGATTTACGCCGTGTCCACACGGCGGTGTGATCCGAGCCGCAGTCAGCGGCACGGCAAAAGTGCGGCGCGCAGCCGGTTGCTGGTCACCGCCGGGAGTATGCGAGGTCCCCGGCGCCTGACGAGCAATTTGCACTTGTCGGCGAAATTCATCAGCGCGTGGTGCCCAGGAGCAGCGAAGCGAGTGCCGCCTGTGGGTCGCTCGGCGGCGAGGCCGGCCAGCCGATGTCCTTTTGGACATGCGCCGGCAGGGCATTCAGCGCGCGGATCGCCTTGTTCCTGGCATGGGCCTGCCTGATGGTCACACCGAAGCGGTTGAGGTTTTCGAACATCGACATTTCTATCTCCTTGAGAACTGAGGCGGCCGTGGTCGTGGAGATCTCCGGCCGCCGTTTCGACGTCCGCTAAATGCGTTGAATATGTATCGGATGGATTTCGCGAAAACAGCGTTTCGGTTTCCGGATCGACTCGATCCGGAAACATTTGCATGCAAATGAATTTTGCCCAGGTAATTGAGGCAGGCAGATGAGGGGCGGCGCCAGGATTGTCAGAAAAATGCGGCGTCAGATGACACGCGGCATTCTTCTTTGCATGACTACTCGCGGCCCCGCCGCGCCGCGTGGCCTTCGCGTGAGCGCCGGCGCGGGGTGGCATCGCCTGCCACACCGTCCTCGCTCACCGTCTTGCGTGGCGGCAGTTTCACCGCCGCCGACAGTTTCGGGAACGGATCGACCTTGTTCGGCAGTGCCATGGCATAGACGAAATGCTCCTGGAATTTTGGTTCCAGCGCGGTCTCGATCTTTTCGATCTGGCTCACCGTCTCCTCGATCTCACGGCGATAGCCGCGATTGAGCAGCGCCATCCGCGCACCGGCGCCGGCGGCGTTGCCGACGGCCGAGACCTTGTCCAGGTCGCAATCGGGGATCAGGCCCAGCACCATGGCGTATTTCGGATCGATGAACGAGCCGAAGGCGCCGGCGAAGTGGATGCGGTCGACATGCTCGGTGTGCTGCTTTTCCATCAGCAGCTTGGTGCCGGCATAGAGCGCCGCCTTGGCGAGCTGGATGGCGCGCACGTCGGTCTGGGTGATGGTGATCTTCGGCTCGCCTTCCTTCAGCACATAGGAGAAAGTGCGGCCGTTGGCGACGACACGCGGCGAGCGCGCGGCGAGCGAGCCGTCGACGACGCCATCTTCCGAAATGATACCGGCGAGATACATTTCCGCCACGATCTCGATGATGCCGGAGCCGCAGATGCCGGTGACGCCGGTCGCCTGCACGCTGTCGAGGAAGCCCGGTTCGTCGGACCACAGTTCCGAGCCGATGACGCGATATTTCGGCTCCAGCGTTTCGGGATCGATGCGCACGCGCTCGATGGCGCCGGGGGCCGCACGCTGGCCGCCGGAGATTTCGGCGCCCTCGAAGGCCGGGCCGGTCGGGGAAGAGGCCGCCACGACCCGCGCACGGTTGCCGAGCACGATCTCGGCGTTGGTGCCGACGTCGACGATCAGCATCATCTCGTCCTGGCGATGCGGACCTTCCGACAGCGTGACGGCAGCCGCGTCGGCACCGACATGGCCAGCGATACAAGGCAGCATGTAGAGCCGCGCGCCCTGGTTGAGCTTGAGGCCGATGTCGGATGCCTTGATGCGCACGGCGCCCGAGACGGCAAGCGCGAAGGGGGCGCCGCCGAGTTCGGTCGGATCGATGCCGAGGAACAAATGATGCATGATCGGATTGCCGACGAAGACGGAATCCAGGATGTCGTTGCGCTGGACGTTGCCTTCCGCGCAGACCTTGTCGACGAGGCTGGAGATCGCCTCGCGCACCGCGACCGTCATGCCTTCGCGGCCGTCCGGGTTCATCATCACATAGGAGACGCGGCTCATCAGATCCTCGCCGAAGCGGATCTGCGGGTTCGACGTGCCCGACGAAGCGGCGACGCGACCCGATAGCAGCGACACCAGATGCATGGCGATGGTGGTCGAGCCGATGTCGCAGGCGAGCCCATAGGCCTCGTTCTTGAGGCCTGGCCACAGGGCGATGACACGCGCTATGTCGCTGTCGGCATCCTTGTGGATGGCGGCGGTGGCGGTCCAGTTGCCCTTGCGCAATATGCCCTGCACCTGCGGCAGCAAATAGAAGTCGAATTCGAGGTTCTTGAGACCCCAGTCCTTCATCAGCGCGATCTTGAGCCGGTCGAGATCGCCGAGCGGCTTGTGCATGTCGGGTTCTTCGATCTCGACATAGCACATGCGGATGGCCGTATCGCGGGCGATCACCCTGGTGTCGGCATCCTTGCGGATGGTCTGCGCGTTGATGACGGTATCCTGCGGCACGTCGATGACGAGGTCGCCGAGGATTTGTGCCGAGCAGGAGAGGCGGCGCCGTTCAGGCAGGCCGCGCACGCGCTCATAGCGCTCTTCCTTGGGGCCCTTGGCCGAAATGTGGTCGTTGGAGGAGACGATCTTGTGCTTGGCGAAATTGCCTTCCTGCACCTCGACCTGGCACCGCCCACAGGTGGCGCGTCCGCCGCACACGCTCTCGACATAGACGCCAAGCTGGCGCGCTGCATCGAGCACCGGCGTGCCGACAGGAAACCGCCCGCGCTTGCCGGACGGCATGAACAGCACGAGCGGATCGGTAATGTTTGCAGGTGAATTCACGATTGCGCGCTTATCCCCTTGCCATGCGGGCTTCACGGCCGCCACGGCGGCGGCCGCCATTGCCGCCGCCTTCGCCCGGCGCGTTGACAGCGGTCGGAGCGGCAACGGCCTGGCCGCCTTCGGACGGCTTGTAGTCCTTGTAGGTCCTGATCCAGTTGGTGCAGTTCTCGTCGGTGCCGTTGAGCACATTGGCGCCGCGCACGGCTTCCATTTCCTGCGGCCGCACCGGGTTCATGATCGCCGAGGTCATGCCGGCGCCGATCACCATCGGGATGAAGGCGGCGTTGATGCCGTGACGGTGCGGCAGGCCGAAGGAGATGTTGGACAGGCCGCAGGTGGTGTTGACCTTGAGTTCTTCGCGCAGGCGGCGCAGCAAGGCAAACACCTGGCGGCCGGCATCGCCCAGCGCGCCGATCGGCATGACCAGCGGATCGACGACGACATCGTGCGCCGGAATGCCGAAATCGGCGCAGCGCTGCACGATCTTCTTGGCGACGGCGAAGCGCACGTCCGGATCCATCGAAATGCCGGTCTCGTCATTGGAGATGGCGACGACCGGAACATTGTACTTCTTGACCAGCGGCAGGATGGCTTCGAGCTTCTCTTCCTCGCCGGTGACGGAGTTGACCAGCGGGCGGCCCTTGGCGACCTTTAGCGCGGCCTCGATCGCGGCGGTCACCGACGAGTCGATCGACAGCGGCAGGTCAACCAATCCCTGAACGATCTCCAGTGTCTTCACCAACAGTGCCGGCTCGGTCGCGTTCGGGTCGACGGCGGTGACGCCGGCATTGACGTCGAGCATGGTGGCGCCGCAGGCTGCCTGTTCCAGCGCGTCCTTGATGACGGTCTCGAAATTGCCGGCCACCATCTCGGCGGCGAGCTTTTTGCGGCCGGTCGGATTGATGCGCTCGCCAATCACGCAGAAGGGCTGGTCGAAGCCGATGATGATTTCTCGTGTCGCCGAGGCAACGATGGTCCGGGTCATGAAATCTCTCCGTCGTGATATAAAGAGTTCTTTATATCGTTATCTGATTTTGATCAAGCGAATGGTCGCTCTCCGCGCGGATCAATGCGCGGTCTTCACCATGTCCACCTGGGTTTCGGTAATGTCCTCATGCAAGATGCGGTCGAGCCGGTCGGCGACCATCTGATCGTCGCGACGAATCTCACGCTTCCACGGCTGGCGGCCCTTGAGCACGCCCGATTCATCGACGATCTCGGCGACATATTCCTCCTGGCGGTAGGCCATCACATGGACACCCGAGACGCCTGATATTTCCTTCACCTCGTTGATGATGTCGATGCAGAGCTGCTTGCCTTCCTTCTTCTGGTCCTGGGCGCCCTCGAGCCGCTTGATGACGGCATCCGGGATGTGGATGCCCGGCACATTGGAGCGGATCCATTTGGCCGTCTTGGCCGAGGCGAGCGGGCCGACGCCGCACAGGATGAACACCTTCTCGGTGTGGCCGAGATCGCGCGCCTTCTGCATGAACGTCTTGAACATCGGCACGTCGAAGCAATACTGCGTCTGCACGAACTGCGCGCCGGCGGCGATCTTCTTGCCGAGATGGATCGGGCGGAAGTCGAAGGGCGGCGCGAACGGGTTGACGGCCGCGCCGAGGAAGATCTGCGGCGGCGTCGTAAGCTTGCGGCCGGACAGGAACTTGCCGTTGTCGCGCATGATGCGGACGGTTTCGAGCAGCGACATGGAATCGAGGTCGAACACCGGCTTGGCCCCGGGCTGGTCGCCAGCCTGCACGCCGTCGCCGGTCAGGCACAGCATGTTGGCGACACCCATGGCGGCGCCGCCCAGCACGTCGCCCTGGATGGCGATGCGATTCTTGTCGCGGCAGGCGATCTGCATGATCGGGGCATAGCCCATGCGGGTCAGAAGCGCGCAGATGCCGACCGAGGACATGTGGCAGTTGGCGCCCGAGGCATCGACGGCGTTGATGGCGTCGACCCAGCCATCGAAGATCCTGGCCCTGTTGTAGACGTCCTCGGGATCGGCGCTGTCCGGCGGATTGAGTTCGGTCGTCACCGCAAATTCGCCGCGCCGCAGCACACGCTCCAGGCGGCCGCGTGAAGAGTGGCCGGGCAGGGGATCGAGCGGCAGGTGAATGCCGTCCGGGTTCTCGTCGCGCTGACGGTCGCTCATGCGGCGGCTCCGGTTTTTGGCGCGGCGTCGGCTTCACGGGCTGCCGCCGCCTGCGCGGTGACACGTAGCCAGGCCGAAGTTTCGCGCAACGACTGATCGACCGGCTTCTGCACGGTCAGGATCTTGTCGTTGTTGACCATGTTCTGCGAACCTTCCCAGGCCTTGACCCAGACGCAGGGCATATCGGGCTCGACCTCGCAATTGCCATTGGCGCGGACGCCGCCGCATGGGCCGTTGCGCAATTGCTTGGGGCAGTTCATCGGGCACGACATGCCGGTCGACGACAGGATGCATTGGCCGCACATGCGGCAGTCGAACATGAAGCCCTTGACGCGCTTCTCGACGAACTTCACCGGGGCTTCGACGCGGCCATAGCCGATGCCTTTCCACAAGGGATGCAGCAGCAGGAAGGTATCGGCGAAGCGGGCATAGAACCATTCGAGCAATCGCGAGTGCCGAATAGACCACAATCTCACCGCAAAGGAGCGCTGCACGCGCCGCTGCGGCGACACGTCGGCCGGCTTGTAGTCGGATTTCGGCGCTGCCTTCTTGACCAATGTGGCCTGGGTAACCGGCTGGACAACCCTTTGGCCATCTTTGACAGGAGTCGTGTCAGACATTTTCTTTGCCACCCGCCTTGACCAGAGCGACCAGCCGCTCGCGGTCATATTTCGCATCAAGCTCGTGAAAGGCCTTTTCGACCTCGGCTTCGAGATCGTCGCCGACCGGGACCGGATCGGCCTTGCGCCATTCGGCGAGATAGTCGTCGGTGCCGCCGGCGCCGGTGCGCATGGCGCACATGTCGATCGCCTCGGTGAAGCGCAGCGGCAGTTCGCGCTTGGCGTTCTGCCGGCCCTTCTTGACGATGACCTGGGCAGGGATGTCGCGCCAGTAGACGACGATAAGATCGGCCATGAATTCTCGCTCCTCGAACTTTGGAGCATTGCCGCAAGCCTCGTTGGCCCGCTTGTTATGGGACGACGCGCGCGCATTCAAAAGCGACGCATTTGGATGTCGTAAAATGAAAGGTGCGTTTATTCGTTTCCGGCGTGTGTCGGCGGCGGGCTGGGCGTGCCGGAAAGCTGCGTCGCGTCATGCTGGTCCGGACGAGGAAGAGCTACCAGATTCCGGTTCTGAGGCCCGTCCAGAGATAGAACCAGATGGTCGGATGATACCATTGCCGTGACGGCAAGCCCGGATCGATGGTGGCGAGCCTTCCAGCCAGGACATCGCGGACCGCCGCCACGCAGATGTCGCGCGAAAAGGCGGCCTGCCGCAGGGCATAGTTTGAGATGTTGTCGCCGCGTTCGGGTTTGCCGCGCGCCTGCCGCAACGCACCGCCGGTGTCGACGCCGGCATCGACCAGGAGCACCGTGGTGCCAAAATTCTGCGCGTCGCCTGATGCCACCGCCCAGTAGCCGCCGTTCATGCCACGGTATTTGGGCGTGATACCGGCGTGGTAGTTGATAACGGGACAAGCGATTTTCGACAGCGTGGCGCGCGTCAGCATCCGGCAGCCGGCGAGAAACACGACGTCCGGCTGGAGCCTCGCCATGGCATCCAGGCATTCGGGTGCGTTGGCGGAGGGGACGTGTATGATCGACTGCCCCGGTTTCGGTTCGGTCTGCAGTTTCTGCTCGGCGATCATCCTGTCGGCATGACCGGCAAAGAAGCGTTTTCCCAGGCGCGTCAGCATCATCGTGCCCAACTGGCCGATGACGGGGACCCAACCCTGGCGCCGGGCGCGCCTGACCAGCAATTGCTTTTTGGATTCAGGCGTTTCGAGGATGACGTTGACGGGACCCAAACTGTCGGCGATGGCGTTGATGACCGCCCAGATATGCGGCCCGCCTTCGGTGACGACGACGATGTTCGACTTCGGGGATTCCATGGTCGCGATGCACCGCTGGACAAGACGCGGCCGGTTCCGGCCTTGGCGCACGCGATGGTAGGGCGTCCGGGTTAATCCTTGGTGATCAGGCTCCGGGCATCATCAGTCGCGATAATATCTCGGTGGCAACCGCAACCAAAATTAGACGTAACTGATGCTATTTCATGACAATCCATCCGTTGTGGAAGGATATTCCCCCTCGAAATAAATCCCGTCGTTTCAATGGATATGGCTTGTCAGCCGCCGAGAGGATCAATGCTAAAATCAGATCGCGTATTGCCCCGACCTCGGAAGCGCTGAATGCAGCCCTGGCCCCAGGGTGATGGTTCCCAATATTGTGTTTGCTGTTGTATCCAAACGAAATAATTTCTACGCCGTAGTGGTTTCCATCAGGCTCGTATACAGCAGCAAATTCACCGAAATAGACGCCGTCTTCTCCCAGTTCTACTGCCAGTACTTCATGAGGCTCTTCGTCCGCGCCGAGTTGCAGGCCAACAAATCGCGCCTTGCCATTACCCAAAGTAATCCAGTCGAGCACACCCATTGTCAGCACGTCCGCGATTGATGCCAGTGTTCAAGTCGATATGGATGGTAAAGAAATTTTCTGCCGTCTTGCAAATGGCTAATTAGTAATCGAGAAATCTCCCAGAGCTTCGGCAATGGTGGTTGCGGTTGACTGGAACAGCGTCTTTTCGGGCTGGCGCACAATTTACCCATTCGCGGCAGCCTGTCATCCGTGCCTAATAGCGTCGCGGGACAAAAATCATGGCGCGACGAAATGCGAATCTTGCTCACGGGATCGTCGGGTTGGCTGGGCAGCGCGCTGGCGCCGCGGCTGCGCGGCCTTGGTCATGAGGTGATCGGGATCGATCCGGTGCCCTCGACGGAGACCCAGATTGTCGGCTCGATCGCGGATCGTGAGCTTGTTATACGCACTGTCCGCGACAACCGGATCGAAGCGATCATCCACAGTGGCGCGCTGCACAAGCCCAACATCGAGAATAGCGCCAACAGCGATTTCGTCGCCGCCAATGTGCAAGGCACGCTCAACCTGCTGGATGCGGCGGTGGCAGAGGGCGTCGAGCGCTTCGTCTTCACCTCGACGACGTCGCTGATGATTTCGCAAGCGATACGCGACGGCTTCAAGGGCGGCGCGCGCAAGGCCGCCTGGCTGACGGAGGCGATGTCGCCCGAGCCGCGCAACATCTATGGCGTCACCAAGCTCTCGGCCGAGCATCTCTGCCGCCTCTACCATCTTCAGCACGGCCTGCCGGCGGTCGTGCTGCGCACGGCCCGCTTCTTTCCCGAGGCCGATGACATGGCGCATGCGATCGAACAGTCGGACGCCAACACCAAGGCGAACGAGCTGCTGTTTCGCCGGCTGACGGTGGAGGACGCTGCGGCGGCACATATCGCCGCGTTGGAGAAGACGCCACAACTCGGCTTCGATGCTTTCATCGTCTCAGCGCCGACGCCGTTCCAGCCCAACGACTGCGACGCGCTTATCCGGGATGCGCCATCGGTCGTCGCACGCTATTTTCCGGACTTTCCGGAGCTCTACGCACGAAAACGCTGGACGATGTTTTCCTCTATCGACCGGGTCTATGACGCGTCGCGAGCAAGAGACAGGTTGGGTTTCGTCTGCAGGACGAGCTTTGCCGACGTATTGGCGGCGCTAAGGGCGGAGGAGGGGGCAGCCTGATTGTCAGGGGTGTGCCGCGGCACTCGCTAGTCCTGCCGTCAGATCCCCGAAGCCGGTCGCACGCCGCTCATAGGTGAGGCCAAGCAGGGCCGCGGCCTTCTCGGCGACCCTGTCGAGTTCGGGGTCGTTCGTCTGGGCGAGATAGATCAGCTTTTCGTAGTTGCCGAAATAGTCCTTGATCAGCTCCGGGTGCCTGTCGAGGCCGAGCGGCTTCATGAAGAAGGCGTCGAACTGACGGCACAGGAAGTCCGTCATGTAGAAGGACATCATGTCGTCGTCGGCGACCTTCGCGTAGGCCTCCATGCCTTGATAGAAGGCGAAGCAATGCGGTCCGGCCATGCGCTCGACGCCGTGCTTCTCCAGGACGCGATCAAGCAGGCCGCCGGTGCCGCAATCGGCATAGCCGACAAAGATGTGCTCGTAACCCTCTGCCTTGGCCTTCTCGATCGCGTTATCCATGGCCGGCGCGATGCGGTCGGGATAGAAATGAAATTCCGCCGGCAGACATGTCAATTCGAGATGATGCAGCCCGAGCTGTTCCTTGACGGCCAACACCTCGCGGGCAATCATCCCGCAGGCGATGATAAGCACCTTGTCCGCTTGATTCGGTTTGGTTTTCTGTGTCTTGGCCATGATGGAACCAGTCGAGCCGGCCTTTGTTGCCACGGGGCTAATTTATCTATCGAGGGAGACGCCGTCCATGAAACTGCTACGCGTAGCGCCTATTGCCGTTCTTGCCTGTGCCCTGGCCCTTACGGCCTGCGCGAACACCGTCCGCGGCGTCGGCAAGGACGTCAAATCGACGGCCAGGGCGGTCAAGGACACCGTCACCAAACCCTGATCCGCGCGGCCTTCCCAATCATTTGGGAACAAAAAAGCCGCGCTGCAAGGCGCGGCTTTTTAGGGGTCATTGCGGAGCCGTCAGGCTCAAGCCGAAGCGCGTACGTTGTGCTTGCGCTTCATGTAGTCCTTGGCGGTCTCGACCGCCACCGCCGCATCGCGGCAATAAGCGTCGGCGCCGACAGCCTTGCCGAACTCCTCGTTGAGCGGCGCGCCGCCAACCAGCACGACATAGTCGTCGCGGATGCCCTTTTCCTTCATGGTGTCGATGACGACCTTCATATAGGGCATGGTGGTGGTGAGCAGCGCCGACATGCCGATGATGTCGGGCTGATGCTGCTCGATTGCATCCAGATACTTCTCGACCGCGTTGTTGATGCCGAGATCGATGACGTCGAAGCCGGCGCCTTCCATCATCATGCCGACGAGGTTCTTGCCGATATCGTGGATATCGCCCTTGACGGTGCCGATCACCATCTTGCCCTGCTTGGGCGCGCCGGTGGCGGCGAGCAGCGGGCGCAGGATGAACATGCCGGCCTTCATCGCATTGGCGGACAAAAGCACCTCGGGAACGAACAGGATGCCGTCGCGAAAATCCTCGCCGACGATGCGCATGCCTTCGACAAGCGCTTCGGTCAGCACCTTGTAAGGCGCCCAGCCGCGCTCGAGCAGGATGCGCGTGCCTTCCTCGATCTCTTCCTTCAACCCGTCATAGAGGTCGTCGTGCATCTGCTGCACCAGCTCGTCGTCGGAAAGTTCAGAAAGGATGATCTCGTCGTCGGACATTTTTAACCCAGCTCCCTACGGCATCGCGACTGTGTCGCAAGGCACAAAATATTAGCGTCCATACCTAACCCGCAACGGGTGTGTATCCATAGCTGATTTGCGACTTCCCGCAAAAGGAAAGCGACTGGAAAATCTATTGGTTTTCTTGTCGATTTTGCGACAGGCGTTGGCGCGGACGGGCCGTTTCGAATAGGGTGCATGGCTACGATCCGGCGAAAGCCGCGTCATGCGGCCGCAACGGTTACGGACCAGCCGGATCAGGCCACAATTGGGCCAGGCCATATTCAGGGAAGAACGATCATGAGCGAACACGCGGCAGTCGACCAGGAAGCGTCAAACGCACGGCGTGGGCGCGGTGCCAGCGGTGGAGCGGCGGCCAGGCGTGCGGCGCGCTCCGGCGGCGGGCCCGGCACGCAACTCACCTATATCAAACGCAAGATCAACGTCTATGAGGTGCTCAACGAGGAAGGGCTGGCCCTGATCGAGAAGAACACCGATACGGTGCTCGAAGAGATCGGCATCATCTTCCGCGACGATGCCGAAGCGCTGCAGCTGTGGAAAGAGGCCGGCGCCGACGTCAAGGGCGAGCGCGTCCATTTCCCGAAAGGTCTCTGCCGCTCGCTGCTGAAGACCGCGCCATCCATCTATACCCAGCATGCCCGCAATGCCGAGCGCTCGGTGCAGATCGGCGGCAATGCCACGGTGTTCGCGCCGGTCTATGGCCCGCCCTTCGTGCGCGACCTCGATGGTGTCAGGCGCTACGCGACGATCGAGGATTTCCAGAACTTCGTGAAGCTCGCCTATATGGCGCCGTCGATCCACCATTCGGGCGGCACGGTGTGCGAACCGGTCGACGTGCCGGTGAACAAGCGCCACCTCGACATGGTCTACGCGCATATCAAATATTCCGACAAGCCGTTCATGGGCTCGGTGACGGCGCCGGAGCGCGCCGAGGACACCGTGGCGATGGCCAAGCTCGTCTTCGGCGACGACTTTGTCGAGAACAACACGGTCCTGACCAGCCTCATCAACGCCAACTCGCCGATGGTGTTCGACGAGACCATGCTGGGCGCGCTGAAGGTCTATTCGCGCCACAACCAGGCCTGCATCGTCACGCCGTTCATCCTGGCCGGCGCAATGAGCCCGGTGACGGTCGCCGGCACGCTGACGCAGGTTCTGGCCGAGGTGCTGGCGGGCGCCTCGTTCACGCAGCTGATCCGGCCGGGCGCGCCGGTGCTGTTCGGCACCTTCGCCTCGTCGATCTCGATGCAATCGGGCGCGCCGACCTTCGGCACGCCGGAGCCGTCATTGGTGTCTTACGGCGCGGCGCAACTCGCCCGCCGGCTCGGCCTGCCGTTTCGCACCGGCGGCTCGCTGTGCGCCTCGAAAGTCCCGGATGCACAGGCGGCCTATGAAAGCGCCAACACGCTGAACTCGACCATCCTTGCCGGTACCAACTTCGTCCTGCATTCGGCCGGCTGGCTCGAGGGCGGGCTGGCCTCCTGCTACGAAAAATTCATGATGGACATCGACCAGCTCGGCATGCAGCAGAAATTCTGCGAAGGCGTCGATCTGTCCGAAAACGGCCAGGCCATGGACGCCATCCGCCAGGTCGGCCCGGGCAGCCATTATCTCGGTTGCGACCACACCCAAGCCAATTTCCAGACGGCGTTCTACCGGTCCAACATCGCCGACAACAATTCCTATGAGCAGTGGCTGGCCGAGGGTGAGAAGACCGCACCGCAGCGTGCCAACGATCTCGCCCGCCGTTGGCTGGAAAGCTATGAAGCGCCGCATCTCGACCCGAGCATCGACGAAGCGCTGAAGGACTTCATCGCCAGGAAGAAGGGGTCGATGCCCGACGCCTTCACTTGAAAGGAGCCCGAGTCAGGCGGGGCTAAAGTCGCCAACATCATCCACAAGGAAGTCTGGCGGAGCGCTTTTTCCGATCCGGACAAGAAGGGATGAGTCTGTGCGCGGCATGATCGAGGAGATCGCGGCCGCGCTTGGCGCCCACGGGCTCATCCTGCGCGGCGGCTTTGTCTTTCCCGATGATGAGGATGTTCCTCCTAGCGCCTCGGGCGCTGGCGCAAGGTCCGTCCTGCTCGTAGGGCAGGCGGGCGCGGCACCCTGGCCGCATTTCCTGCGCTGGCGGGAAAGGCAGACGCAGGTCATCGCCAATCCTCTCGATGCGTGGTCACGCGACGTGATCGGCGCGGTCGCGGAGAAGTTTGGTGCCCGCGCCGTCTCGCCCTCCGACCGTCCCTATCTGCCATTCCAGCAATGGGCGATGCGGGCAGAGGGGCTAAAACGGTCGCCGCTCGGTATTCTCATGCATCCACGATACGGGCTTTGGCATGCCTATCGCGGCGCGTTGCTGTTCGAGGACGAGATCGCGCTTCCGGAGCAGGCCGCGGCGATCCATCTTTGCGACGCCTGTGTCGACAAACCCTGCCTGAAATCCTGTCCGGTCGGCGCCTATTCGATCGAGGGGTTCGCCTACCAAACCTGCCTGGCGCATGTGCGGGGAGCAGATGGGGAGCCCTGCCGGAGCGGCGGTTGCCTTGACCGAAATGCCTGTCCTCATGGCACGTCCTACCGCTATCCGCCGGAGGTCCAGGCCTTTCATATGGCGAGCTTCATGCGCTAGCGGCACGCCGCCGGCGGCAAAGATGCCGGCGAATGCACGAAAAGAACTTGCCACATACACCCCCGTGGCTCCTTTGCGGGGAATATGCGTCGTGGCCGGTCGATACGCTTTTGTGAACGCCGCCCGTCAGCCTGGCCTTGCCCTTCCAACCGGCGCCGATATGTATGTGCCACGATCAGAAGGGACCCGGCCATGGCGAAACGCAATATCGAGATAAAGACCGGCGATGGTGTCGCAAGAGCAGGGCTGTTCCGCTCGTCCGCCGCTTCACCGACCAAGGCCGGGATCATTCTCTATCAGGACGCTTTCGGTCCGCGACCGGCGCTCGACGATATGGCCGAGCGGCTGGCGGACGAGGGCTATGCGGTGCTGGTTCCCGACCTTTTTTATCGCAACGCGCCCTATGGTCCGTTCGACGCCAAGACCGCCTTCGCTGACGAGAAGACCAAGGCAGCGCTGATGGCGCTGGTCACCGGCACGACGCAGGAGATGACCATCAGCGACAGCGCCGCGTTTCTGGACGCTCTTGCCGCCGAAGGTGCCACCGGCCCGCTCGGCACCGTCGGCTATTGCATGGGCGGTGCGCGGGCGCTTAACGCGGCCGCGGCCTATCCGGACCGCATCAAGGCCGCCGCCAGCTTCCACGGCGGCAATCTGGCCAGCGATGCCGCCGACAGCCCGCACCGCAAGGCGGCCGCCTTCAAGGCGCGTGTCTATGTCGGCATGGCGGGTGTCGACCGGAGTTTTCCGCCCGAACAGTCGACGCGGCTGGAGGAGGCACTGCGGACTGCCGAAGTCGACCACACGATCGAGAACTATGTCGGCATGGCGCATGGCTGGTGCGTGCCGGACCATAGCGTTTATGACGAAGCTGGCGCCGAGCGGCATTGGAGGCGGTTGACGGCGCTGTTTGCGGAGACGCTGAGTTAGAGTTCTACTGGCGAGGAGAGCACTCGAGAGTTCGCGCCGCTCTTCATCCGGCCTTCGGGCACCTTCTCCCCGTGAACGGGAAGAAGGAAGAACGACCTCACAAAAATCTTTCCATCATCCCAAGGATTAGCCATTAGCCTTCGTCCAACAGGCAAATGATGGCGATGATGCTGGATGAGAGCGAAGCCTCCGACGCCGAACTGATCGAGCGGGCGAAGGGCGGAGACCGGGGGGCCTTCGGCAAACTGCTGGAGCGTCACTACGACTTCGTCTATCGCGCCGCCTACCGCTGGTGCGGCAGGAAGGCCGATGCCGAGGATATCGCCCAGGAAGTCTGTGCCCGGCTAGGCCGGGCGATCCGCGACTATCGCGGCGGCGGGGCCTTCACCACCTGGCTCTACGCCATGACGATGAACGCGGCGCGTGACATGATACGCAAGACCGCGCGCGAAACGGTGAAGACCGAAGCCTACGGTGTTCATGCGCTGATTTCCGGCGAGGCCTCGGCCGAACCGGAAGACCCGTCCGAGGCCCTGTGGGTGGCGGTGCGGCGGCTTCCGGACAAGCAGCGCGATGCCGTGCTGCTTGTCTATGGCGAGGGCTTGAGCCACGCGGCCGCCGCCGAGGCGATGGCGATCTCGGAGACGACGGTTTCCTGGCACATCCATGAAGCGAAGAAACGGCTGAAAACGCTGATGCGCTCGGCCGGGGAAGTGTGACCATGGTCGACGACAACGAACTCAGAAAGCTGCGCGACACAGCAGTACCGGCGCCGGGCGAGAGCGCGAAGGCACGCGCCTTCGAGGCCGCCATGCGCGCCTATGATCAGGAAAATATTTCCGTCACCCAAGGATCGGCTGCAGGGCTTCGTCTCACAGAGCGAGCACAAAAGCTCTGGAGCGAAATCATGCAAAAGAAACTCATCGCCACGCCGGCTCTTGCCGGGCTCGTCGCCCTGCCGATCGCCGGATATGCCGCCTTCCATCTGCTGAGGGAGCCGTCGCCGTTTGGCGGCGACCAGAAAATCACCGAGACGCTTGCCGACAAGCCGGCGTCAGTGAAGCCGCTGGCCAAGCAGGCGCCGAGAGATCAGCCGATCAACGAGCCGCTCGCGGCCACGGCGCCGACGACGGACAAGAAAGCCGGCGCGGATGTCGAAAGCCGCGATGCCGCCGATGCGCTTGTGGCGCCGCCCCCACCGCCGAAGCCCGAATCCACCGCTGCCGGATCGGCACAGCAGAGCGCTCAGGAGCGTGGCGTTCTGGCAGAGCCCGCGCCGGCACCGCTTCCGTTGAACAATACCGCTGGCGCGCCCAGCGCCTCGCGGGTTGCCCGCATGCAGGCTGGCGAGTCCAAACTGATGGTGCAGCAGCCGGCCATGGCGCCGGCCGATCAGATTGCGCCGCAAGGGGAAAACCGCAATCGCATCGAGGACTTCAAGACCAACCCCATTCACGCCGCGGCGGAGGATCCGGTCTCGACCTTCTCGATCGACGTCGACACCGCCTCCTATTCCTTCGTGCGCCGTTCGCTGAAGGAAGGGGCCTTGCCGCGGGCCGACACGGTCCGTGTCGAGGAGATGATCAACTACTTCCCCTATGACTGGAAGGGTCCTGACTCGGCGTCTACACCGTTCAATTCGACCGTCAGCGTCATGCCGACGCCGTGGAACGCGCACACCAAGCTGATGCATGTCGCCATCAAGGGGTTCGACATCAAGCCAACCGAACAACCGAAGGCCAATCTGGTGTTCCTGATCGACGTCTCGGGCTCGATGGATGAACCCGACAAATTGCCGCTTCTGCAGTCGGCCTTCCGGCTGCTGGTCAACAAGCTCAAGCCGGACGACACCGTATCGATCGTCACCTATGCCGGTGATGCGGGCACCGTCCTCGAGCCGACCAAGGCATCCGAAAAGGACAAGATCCTCAATGCTATCGACAAGCTGACGCCCGGTGGTAGCACGGCTGGCGAGGCGGGCATCAAGGAGGCCTACAGGCTGGCGCAAAAATCCTTCGTCAAGGACGGCGTCAACCGGGTGATGCTGGCCACCGATGGCGACTTCAATGTTGGCCAGAGCGACGACGACGACCTGAAGCGCCTGATCGAACAGGAACGCAAGAGCGGCGTCTTCCTGTCGGTGTTCGGCTTCGGCCACGACAATCTGAACGACCGGATGATGCAGACCATCGCGCAGAACGGCAACGGCACCGCCGCCTATATCGACACACTGGCCGAGGCGGAAAAAGTGTTGGTCGAGGATGCCTCCTCGACGCTGTTCCCTATCGCCAAGGACGTGAAGATCCAGGTCGAGTTCAATCCGAGCAAGGTCTCGGAATACCGCCTGATCGGCTACGAGACCCGGGCGCTCAACCGTGAGGATTTCAATAACGACCACGTCGATGCCGGCGATATCGGCTCGGGCCATTCGGTCACCGCGATCTATGAGATTACGCCCAAGGGCAGCGGTGGCGAGCAGATCGATCCGCTGCGTTACGGTCAGGCCACGGTCAACAATGGCGGTGTCGCCAACGCGGACGAATATGCCTTCGTCAAGATCCGTTACAAGCTGCCGAACGAGGACGTCTCGAAGCTGATCACCACGCCGGTGACCTCGGCCAACGAGGTGTCGTCGTTCGACCAGGCGGGCACCGACCAGCGCTTCTCGGTCGCGGTCGCGGCCTTCGGCCAGAAGTTGCGCGACGAGGATGCGACCGCGAAGTTCGGTTACGACAAGATCATGGAGATCGCCACTGCCGCCCGGGGGCCCGACCCGTTTGGGTACAGGTCCGAGTTCCTCTCGCTTGTGCGCCTTGCCTCGGCGCTGGGCGGTAACCGGTAGTGGCAATACGGCCGGTTTTCAGATGATGGGGTCGTTCCGACGGCGGAAACCGGCCCGCGAGCGGGTAAGGCAGGCCGGCGAGGGGATATTCCCTTGCCGGCCTTTTTTCGCGGAATGGTCCAGTTCGTTAAATTGCGCGGCATTTCCGGTACCGGATCGCAACCCCCTGCTTGCTAAACCCGTCATGTCCACGGGCTTGAGGGAGCCGGAATTGCAGATCAGAACGTTCGTCAGTTCGATACCACCGGCACGGGACGCTTTGGCGGTTTCATCAACCCCGTCGGCCGAATCCAGACGCATCAGCGATGATGTCGCGCAGGCGCGCCACACCGCCATGTCGGCACTGACCAATGATCGTTTTCGCGCCATGCTGGAACAGATCACGGACCCCGCCACGTCGGGTGCGCTGATGACGATGCGCGGCGATAGTGTCGTCGACTTCAAGTCGGCGCAGTCAAGCTACGCCGACTACAGCGAATAAACCGAGAGATATCAGGTCCGGCTGCGACGCCGCTCGCGGCGGGCTTCGCTGGTCTCGGCGGTGTTCTCCGTCGCCACCTTGTTGCGCATCGGGCCGATACGCTCGATGATCTTCTCAACCGTTGGGCGATCCGCCTTGGTATGGGCATCGAGCGCCTTGCGCATGGCGGCAAGATGCTGGAACGAGGTGCCGCAGCAGCCACCGACAATCTTTGCCCCGGCGTCGACGGCGAGGCGCACATAGTCGGCCATCAGTTCGGGCGTGCCGGAATAGTGGATTTCGGTGCCGCGGAATTCGGGAATGCCGCAATTGCCCTTGACGATGACGGTCGCCTCCGGCTTCGCATCGGTCATGTCAAGCAGCGACGCTAGGATATCGGAGGCGCCGACGCCGCAATTGGCGCCGACGCCGAGCGGGGCCTCGGAAAGGCCATCGACGACGCCGTGTATGTCTTTCGGCAGCAGGCCCATCATGGTGCGCCCGGCAGTGTCGAAGGAGCCGGTATAGGTGTAGGGCAGACCGACGCGGATGGCGGCTTGCGCCGCGGCGCGAATCTCGTCGGGCGCCGACATGGTCTCGATCCAGGCGACTTCGGCGCCACCTTCCTTGAGACCTTCGATCTGCTCGGCGAAGGCATCGACCGCCTCGTCATAGGTCATGGCGCCAAGCGGCACCAGCAGTTCACCCGTCGGGCCGACGGAGCCCGCAACAATCACCTTGCGGTCGGCCTGGTCGGCGACAGCGCGGGCGATTTCGGCGGCGCGCTTGTTCAGCGCATGCACGCGGTCCTGCGCGTGGTGCAGCTTCAGCCGGTGGCGGGTGCCGCCAAAGGAATTGGTAAGGATGATGTCGGCGCCGGCATCGACGAAATTCTGGTGCAGGCTGGTAATGGTGTCGGGCGCCGTCTCGTTCAGCAGTTCCGGCGCCTCGCCGGCCTCCAGTCCCATGGCGAACAAATTGGTGCCCGTGGCGCCATCGGCCAAGAGCACGCCCTTTTCAGCCAGAAGTGCGTCGATCGGGTTGGTGGTCGTCATCGGATTGGCTTTCATGCTCTGAATTCGAATAAGGATATAAAGAAGTCTTTATGTCTAGTCAATGAAATAGCAACCGGACCATCGCTCAGGCGGTTGCCATTCCTCACGCCGCTCAGACAGAGCCTGATGCGAACGGCATGCCGGCCAGATTGCGCGCGAAGGCAGCGGCCTCATGCGGGTTGACGTCGGCGGCACGGATCAGATTGTCGAAATGCCGGGTCAGTGCCTGGACCGGCTGAGTGGCGTTCAGCACCACATACATGTCGCCGACATAGATGGCGGCGCGATAGGGGCCGAAGATGGTCAGCGGGATCGAATAGCGCATGCGGCCGTCATAAAGAAACAGGCGAAAGGTCGGGTAGAGGTCGTCGAGCAGTGTCGCCATATGGGTAAGCTGCTGCTGACGGTCGGCCGCGGGGAAACGGTCCCACACGCCGAGGCCGCGTGCGAAGATCTCCAGCGTGTGACGCGGCATGCAGACTTCCATGTCGGTTTCCGGGCGCCGGTTGTATTCGATGCGGTATCGGGTCTCGCTGGCCTGTGCCAGACGGCTCCTGTTGGTGATGTTGGCCTCGTAATCGACGAGCGCGTGGGTTCGCAGGAGATCGGGAATGCCGGCCGGCACATAGCGGATCTTGGTGCCCGCGGCTTCAGCGAACCATTTGGCGAGCAGCGTGCGGTCGAAACCGTCCGGCGCTTCCTCGATCTCCAGGCTTTCGCGGATTTCACCGGTGACGCCTTCGTCCTGGCTGAGGCCAAGCAGCCAGTCCAGCGATACCTTGAATTCGGCGGCTATGTTGAGCAGCGTTTCGGCCCTCGGCAGGCGTGTCGAGGCGCCCGACATCAACTGCGACAGAGCCGACCGATCGATGCCGACGGCTGTCGCGAATGCCGACTGGTTCAGGTCCGAGCGTGTCAGGAGCAGCTTCAGGCGCTCCCGAAAAATCGTCGACAAGTCGCGTTTGTCCATCCTATCGCTCCTTGCTTCGGGAGGAAAAATTTGCGCCGAAAGAGCCCTATGGGGACTTTAGGCGTAAACGAATCCCTAAGACTGTTTACAATGTACAACATATGCGGCCAAAAATGCGCAGACGCAACATTTTGTACACTTTGTCGCGTTGAGTGGAATCATCTCTCCTGACACAATGCTGTCAGGAACCAGTTGGGGTTCCGGCGACTGAGGGACAGTGGTCGATAGCATGGCAGGCAAGAGCATCAAGCGACGCAGTACACCGGCCATCGAATGGCCTACGGTGGTCCTCGCTTTCTTCTGTTACGGAACATGGCTTGCCACCGGCTTCCTGCTCTGGCCCTCCTATCCCATCCTGGCGCTCGTCATGCTCGGTTTCACCTTGGCGTTGCAGTCGTCGATCATGCACGAAGTGCTGCATGGCCATCCGACGCGCAGCGCGTTGATCAATGAAGCTTTCGTCTTCCTGCCGATCGGTCTGGTCTGGCCGTTCCGCCGCTTCAAGACGCTTCATTTGCGCCACCATGCCGATGAGCGGCTGACCGATCCGCTCGACGATCCGGAAAGCTACTATCAGGCGCTGTGGCAGCATGACGAACTGCCGCCGACGATGAAATTCCTGCTCAAGATTAACAATACGATGGCTGGTCGCTTTTTCCTCGGCCCGTGGCTGTCCTGCATCGGCTTCTTCATCGACGACGCCAAGCATGCAATGGCCGGCGACAAGGCGATCCGCAAAGCCTGGCTGTTGCATGCCATCGGTCTCGCCGTCGTGGTGCCGATCGTGCAGTTCGGCTTCGGCATTCCGCTGTGGCTTTATATTTTGGCGCCGGTCTGGCTCGGCCAGTCGCTGATCGCGATCCGCACCTTTGCCGAGCATCAATGGTCCGAGCACCCGGAAGGCCGCACCGTGATCGTCGAGCGCTCGCCGCTGTCATTCCTGTTCCTCAACAACAACCTGCACTTCGTGCATCACAAGAGCCCCACCGTTGCTTGGTATCGGCTGCCGAAACTGTTTCGCGACCGCCGCGACGACTGGCTGCGGATGAACAACGGCTATGCCTATCCGAACTACTTCGCGCTGATCAAATCCTATGCCTTCAAGGCCAAGGAACCGATCGTGCATCCGGTTCTGCGGCGCGCGCCTGAGCACGGCCGGGCCTTCAAGCCGCGTATTCGCGCGCGCAACATCAATGGGCTCGGCACCGCGCCGGTGCCCGCCGAGCCGCCCAAGGAATAGTTCCTGGACAGCCCGGGATCCGTGTCGCCCAATTCTGATTGGGCGCCGTGTTTCTGCGATCCTTTCTCCAGGCATGGTGATTGAGTGCCGGCATGAGCGAATTTGTTGCTGCTTTGCCTATGTACGACTGGCCAGAAGCACTCGGCGAGGTCGATGCCCAATGGGCTCAGTTGCGTGATGCCTTCCGGCAAAAAGGGATCGATGCGCCGAAAACCATCGTGCGGCGAAATGGCGACTTGCCGCCGGCTCCGGGCGGCATACTCGATGCCCAAGGAGCTTTGATCGCACCGGATCCGGCGACATTGCCGGCGGACGAACTCGATTTCCACGAAATATGGCTGCACCCGGCGCTGCTGTTCGCGCAGGCCTGCTGGGGGCCAATGGAGCTTGGGCTGTCGAGCCATGTGCAGGTGGTCGGCCAGCCGAGCTACGACGCCTATGAGGGCGGGCAGGGCGAGCTTTATTCGAGCGCACTGGTGATGCGGGCAGGCGAGGGGCCGGAGGTGCGGTCACCCGCGGGCGGTATGGCCTTGCTGCCGCTCGATGTCATCCGGGGCAAGCGCTTCACCTTCAACAGCCTGGATTCCATGTCGGGCATCATCGCGCTGACGCGCGATCTGCAGGCGGCCGGCGAAAGTCTCGATATTTTTTCATCGCGCAGCGAAAGCGGTGGCCATCGCGGCTCGATCGTCGCTGTAGCCGAGGGCAGGGCGGATCTCGCCGCGATTGATTGTGAAAGCTGGGCGCTGGCGCAGCGTTTCGAGCCGGCTGCGCGCAAGGTCGTGACCGTCGGCTGGACGGCACGACGCCGAGGCTTGCCCTTCATCACCGCCAGGACGACGCCGGAAACGACAGTCCGGGCCATGCGCGACGCTCTTGCCGAACTAGCCGAGCAGCCTCTGATCCAACGGGTAGGTTGAAAGCTGCTGGTTGCCGCTTTCAGTGATCAGGATCTGCTCCTCGATCTTGACGCCCTCGCGCCCGCCGAGCCGGCCGATATAGCTTTCCACGCACAAAACCATGCCGGGTTCGAGCACACCGTCCGGCGTATCCGGCGTCCAGTCGCCGGCATGGGGCAGGGTCGGGTATTCGTCGGCGAGGCCAACGCCGTGGTAGAGCACGCCATAGCGGGTCGGGAAACAGTCGCCCGGCGGCACCGCCGAGCGTTCGACAAGGTCGCGGAACGAGATGCCCGGCTGCATCAGTTCGGTGTTGTGCTCGATCTGGGCGGCGGCGATGCGGAACAGGTCGCGCTGTTCGTTGGTCGGCTTCGTATCGCCGCACAGCCATGTGCGGGAGAGATCGGCGCAGAAGCCGTAGGGGCCAACGAGGTCGGTGTCGAAGGCGACGAGGTCGCCGTCTTCGATAATGCGCGACGAGCATTCCTGGAACCATGGATTGGTGCGCGGGCCCGACGCCAGCAGCCGTGTCTCGATCCATTCGCCGCCGCGCGCGATGTTGCCGCGATGCAGTTCCGCCCACAATTCGTTTTCGGAGATGCCGGGCTTCAACGCCTGTTCCATCTCACCCATCGCCGCCTCGCAGGCGACGATGGCCCGGCGCATGGCAAGAACCTCATCCGGCGATTTGATCAGCCGGGCATTCTCCATCACCGCTTCGCCATTGCCAATGGAAACACCAAGGCGCGCCAGTTCCTCGACGCCTTCCGGGTCGATGTGATCAACCGCGATACGGCTGTTGCCGCCGCCGTGCTCCCTGACCAGATCAGCGATGCCAGCGGCCCAGCGGCGGACCTTCTGCTCGGTCAGGTCGCCGCTGTAGAGATACATCCATGACACCGCCGGCCGTACCTCGTCGACGACGCCGGAATGGTCGGACAGGTGTTCGCAGGAAAAATAGTCGAACAGCACCACGGGACCATCGGTGGCGACGAAACAATGCCGCGTCGGGTTGTGCGCCACCCACAGCTGCATGTTGGTCGAATCGGTCGAGTATCGGATGTTGACGGGGTCGTAGAGCAGCGCACCGGCATAACCGCGACGCTTCAGCTCGGCGCGGATGCGCTCGAGCCGGTATTGTCGCATCGCCGGCAGATCGGGGGCGGCAATGCCTGCCGCCGCCCATTCCGCTTCAGCCTGGGCACCATAGCCCAGCACATGCTGGTTGAGCGAAGCCGCCTTCTCACGGGAGGCTTCGCGCAGCGCCTCGATCGAGCCCGGTTCGAAAGGCATGATCTTGCGATGGCGGCCGAAGCTTCCCTTTGGCGCCGCGCCGTCCATGGCCGACCCTCAGGTCCGCATCTTCTCGCCGCTCGGGTCGAAAGGCGCTTCGACATTGATGCGGGCAGGACGCCGGTGTCCAAGGATCTCGATCTCGAACAACCCGGCGCTTTCGTCCTCGGCCAAGGCCGCCGGCACGTAGCCCTGCGCCATCGACTTCTGGACGTAATGTGCGTAGCCGCCCGACGTCACCCAGCCGACCACGCGCCAGTCGCCGTCGACGATGCCGCGCACGGCGGACGCGCCTTCGGCAGCCTTGGAGCCGCGTACTTCCTTGCCTGAGGTGTCGAAGCGCGGTGCGCCATAGCCATGCGGCTTTTCCACCGTGCCATAATCCTTGCTGACCTTTGCCCAGATCGGCTCGTCGCCCATCACGTCGGCGTCGGCAGCGTCGACGATGAAGGAGACGCGGCGCAGCTTTGGCCCTTCGGCCTGTTCCTTGGCAGCAGCTTCGCGGCCGATGAAGTCGTTCTTTTCGAGCTTGATGAAGCGGTCCATCGAGCCTTCGAACGGTCCGTAGATCGGGCGCAATTCGCGGAACCAGGTGGGGAAGTTCTTTTCCAGGCGCATCGATAGCAAAGCGCGCATGCCGAAATCGACCAGGCCGAACTCTTCACCGGCGTCCTTAATCGCCTTGTAGACAAGACGCTGGTAGGCGGGCGCCATCCAGATTTCGTAGCCGAGGTCGCCGGTGTAGGTGATGCGGTTGACCATGCAAGGCGCACCGCCGACCGCCATCTCACGGAAGTCCATGAAGCGGAAGGCCTTGGTCGAGATGTCGACATCGACCAGCTTCTGCAGCAGGTCACGCGATTTCGGTCCGGCGATCGAAAGGCCGACGAGCGTCTGGTCGAAGCGGTGAATACGGACAGAGCCATCCTTGGGCAGGTGCTTCTCGAACCAGCGCATGTGGTATTTCTGCGCCGCCGACGAGCCCCAGATCATGAAGCGGTCCTCGGCTGACTTGGCGATGGTGAAATCGCCGATCAGCTTGCCGAACTCATTGATCATCGGCGTCAGCACGATGCGGCCGGTCTTCGGCATGCGGTTGGTCATCAGCCGGTTGAGGAACTCTTCCGCGCCCGGTCCCGACACTTCGTATTTGGCGAAGTTGGCGATTTCGGTGACGCCGACGCGCTCACGCGTGGCCCGCACTTCCTCGCCGATCGGGCCAAAATCGTTCGAGCGATGGAAGGAGACGATGTCCTTGGGTTCCTTGCCCTTGGGTGCGAACCAGAGCGGGGTTTCCAGACCCCAGGAGTCGCCCATGACCGCGTTGTTGGCGAGCATCGTGTCGTAGAGCGGCGTTGTCTGCGCTGGGCGCGCCGCCGGCAGTTCCTCATTGGGGAAGCGGATGGAGAAGCGGCGCGAATAGTTTTCGCGCACCTTGGCGTTGGTGTAGCGCAGGCCGGCCCATTCGCCGAAACGGGCGACATCCATGCCCCAGACGTCGAAGCCGGGGTCGCCATGGACCATCCAGTTCGACAAAGCGAGGCCGACGCCGCCGCCCTGGCTGAAGCCGGCCATGACGGCGCAGGAAATGGCTCATGGCGCGGCCTCCGGCGTATCGGAGGCATTTCCCGACGTCGAATCCGATGGATTC
>NZ_VFVC01000041.1:0-55816 GCF_006441575.1 Mesorhizobium sp. B2-4-12 | reverse complement strand
GCAGACATGATGAATCAGATATTCTCGCCGATGGGAATCCCTCGCGATTCCGTCAGGTCAGATTATGCTCTAGTGTGAGGAGGCCGAAACTGCCTTTCTCATTTCCAGGACGTTTGGCTAGAGTAGACGATGGGACAGGCGACCCAGGCAGATGCGAGCACCGTCCTTTACGACAGCGACTGTGGCCCAAGTAGCACAGTACATTGCCGCGCTCCCATGTTATGCATTAGCGAACCATTGAATTAGGGAATAGAGGGGAGCTCATCATGAAGACTGTTGCAAAGCTGCTGGTTTCGGCGGCGGCCCTGTTGTTGACGGCCGGATCGGCGGGCTACGCCGCCGACATCATCGGCGGCTCGACGACCGATTATTGCCGTGTCGCCGGCAACTCGGACCTGGTGCGGACCGACAACATCGTCGATCTGAAGAGCCAGGTGGTGAAGCTGATGGACGAGTCGGTCGTCGTCGCCAACAGCCCGGAATGGATCAATTCATCCAGGCCGGTTTTCGTCTGGGCGTCGGAAGCCAAGGTCGCCTGCGGCATGGCTTACGGCTACCTGAAGACGAATTATCGCGACGAGGATACACTCGACAAATGCGAGTGTTTTCACGAGCGCATGGTCGAGTACATGAACTGACCAGGCAGGCGGGAACGTCGGGCCGATGATTGGCGATCCCATGTCGCTCGCTGCGATCACGGGAGCGACCGCATTGGTCGGCCTCTTGCCGTGGGTCACGCCGGCCGGTTCGAGGGAGCAGGCCCGCGAGCGAGCTTCCAGTTCCATCCGCCATTGCCAGCCTGCGCCAGGTCAAGGGCTGGAGGTGACCAAGCAGAAGAACGCAGCCCTTCCGCAGCCGAGGACCTCGGCGAGAACGGCGCAAATCCGCCGTAACATATTTTGACGATGAGACCGGGAAGGGCAAGGTCGCACAATCTGGCGGCGTATCGGGCGGGAGCAAGCATGGGATTTGGCCGACAGGTACACCGTCTGCAGACGTTGGCGGCGGCCTCCGTGCTGGCGGGATCGTTGCTGGGTTGTCAGTCGAAAGGCAGCGTGTCCGACGCGCTCGATCCGGCCGCCATCCAGGCCGGCAATCAACCGGCTGTTGTCGCTGTCGCCAACGCAAGCCAGGCAACGCAGTCTCTCGGCACTGGCCCCACGAAGGTTGCCATGCTGCTGCCCCTCTCCGCGCCGGGAACGGCGGGGGAAAGTGGCAGGAAGATGCTCGACGCCGCAAAACTCGCGATGACCGATCTTGGCAATCCGCTGCTTACGGTGACCGTCGAGGACACGCGAGGCGACGTGGGTTATTCCCAGCAATTGGCGATCAAGGCCATAACGTCGGGGGCGAAAATTGTCATCGGCCCGACCGAACTGCCCGCGGCACAGCATGTCGCTCAACTGTCGGGGTCGAACCGGCCGCCGGTTCTGGCTCTTGCCGACAATTTCGCCGGCGGTCCGGGCGTCTACGCCGTGTGCCTCACTGAAGCAGACAGCGCCGCGGCGGGTGCCGGCGCCATCGCGGCCAAGGGCGGCAAGAAATTCGTCCTGCTTGTCCCGGCAGGGTCGAATGCCGGCATAGTCGAGAAGCGGGTTGCCAACAGCCTCAGCGTATACGGAGCCACACTTGCGGTCACCATACCCTATTCGGCCGCCGACAACGGCGCCAAGGCGGTCGCCGATATGGGTTCGCTTGTGGAGATGCCCGATGCCGTCGTCGTTGCCAGCGGTGACGGCAGCCCGTCGCCGATCCTCATCGCTCTGAAAGCAAAAGGCATTCCGGGAAAGTCGACCTCCGTGGTCGGCACAAATCGCTGGCTGGATCGCCCGATCGATCCGCTTTTCGAAGGCGCTTATATCGCAACGCTCGATCCACGCGAGACGGGTCCCATCGCGGATCGTTTCAAGACGACCTTCAAATACGAGCCCGACGTCAATGTCGCTTATGCTTATGATACAGTCGCCCTGACAGCCGGGATCGCAAGCGCACTTGGACCTGCCAGTTTCAGCAGAAAAGTCTTCGAGAATCCGAGCGGGTTTCGCGGGTCGACCGGTTTGTTCCGGTTTCGCGCCGACGGATCCAGCGAACGGTCGATGCCTTTCTATCGAATTGAAAAAGGGGCGCTCAAACTGGTTGCCAAATCGACGTCGGGTTTCTGACTGGGCGTAGACCCGATGGGCAAAGCACAACGGGTCCGCATCATGATCGCGATCGGAAGCCTTGAGCTCTTGATCGGAATTTTGTTGATTGTCCGGGCAGCGCACCTGTTCCGGGTCGATCCGCCAATTGTCGCCTCGGCCCCCGAAGCCGGGCACAAGGACCGTTGGCGCCCGGTTCGCTTCCTTTCCAGTTCGGCACGCACGATCGCTCAGGACCTCATCGCACCGCCGCAGATCGACGCGACGGGCATCGAGCGAGCGGAGCCACGTTCGCCGCTCGGCGAACTCGGCCTCGCGTCCCCTCCGAAAACACCGATGCCGCAGGATTGGCGGGAGATGCTGCTGTACGGCCCGCAGGCCACGTCGTCAGCCGGCTTCGAATCCATGGGCCGAAAAGTGACGATCAGCGGCGTGCAGGGCGTCGAGATAGACAGGACTTGCCTGTTTGGCGATATCTCCTGGCCTTGCGGGCGAAGGGCACGCGCTGCTTTCAACCGCTGGCTTCGCGGACGGGCGTTGAAATGTTTCGTGCCACCGGAAATTGACCGTTTCCCGATCGCCGCGCCGTGCCGGCTGGGACAGCAGGATGTCGGCGCCTGGCTCGTATCCAACGGCTGGGCCCTGGCTTTGCCTGATAGCATCTATGGCAAGGCCGAGGCGACAGCCAGAGCCGCGGAAATGGGAATCTTCGGCCCACCTGTGTAGGCGCTTCGGCCAACGATACCATCAAACGCTGAACCGCTCTAAGGGCGGCTGCGCAAGATTATCAACCTCGATCCGTCAAATTGTATTGTTCCTGGAGACTAAAATCGTAACTTGCCGGCCATATGCTTGCCGACCAAACAGGAGATTGGCCGTGACGAAAGCATCGACGGGGACCAACGCATGGCAGGATGTCATGCGTTTAGCCCTCTTGGGAACCATCGCCAGCCTGTGCGTTTCCTTTGGCTTGAATTATCTGCTTCTGTTCATCGATGCCTTGACCCCGTTCGGCCGTGGCGTGATCACCGCAGCGGTCCTGCCTCTGGTGATTTGCCTGCCACTGTTTGTGTTCATAGGTCTGAAGTTGGCCGATATCCGCCACTATCGACGGGAACTCAACAAGGCGGCAAGCTATGACGGTTTGACCGGCTGCCTGAACGGGACCGTTTTCGCATCACTCGTCGAACGCAGAGCGGTAAAACCCTCGGCGCCGGGCTCGCGATCGGGCGCCTTCCTGGTGATTCACCCCGAGCATCTGCGCGCCATCAACCTGCGCTTCGGCCTTGGCTGGGGCGATGAAGCCCTGCGCCTCATAGCCTCGGCCATCCGATCCTCCGTTCGCTCGGAGGATGTGATTGGCCGCATCGGCGCTTCGATGTTCGGAGTGTTTCTGCCCGGAGCAAGCGAAGCCGACGCCAGAAAGATTGGCGAGCGTATTCGTGCCGGCGTCTCGCAAGTCTATTTCGCGCCCCAAGGAGGCGAAGAAGTCCTGGCCGTGAAACTCGGAGGTGTGGTGTTTGAGCAGGAACTGGAGTTCGAGGACATGTTCCGGTCTGCGGCAGAGCGCTTGTCGGCGCCTCGACCGGACGGCGGTTTCGACTTGTCGCATCTTCACGCCTAGCCGCAGCTGACCAGCCGCGAAGCCGGCCGGTTTCTTCACCTGCCGGTACTTGCGCAATTGCTAAAATAATGAAAAACCTTCAAACCGGGATGTGGCGTTCCAGTTAGGGAGACGTTTCGAGACTGGTGACAGTTAGAACGTTCTGGCAAAAATGTATTTTCCGCAGTTTCTGGTAGGTATGTTCGGCACGCTGGGCTTCGTGGCTGTCTGGATCTTTGCGGCAACGGGTTCCTTATGGCATGCGCTTGCCTGGACCGCGGTCGCCGCGATAGTTTTGCAGATTGGGTATTTCGTCGCCGTGATGATGCTGGTCATTGGGCGCGCATCCCGGAAAATGGACTCCGAGGATTTTGCCGACAATGATGCCGACTTGCCTGCGCCCTTTGAACATGACGGCGTCGCCTAAAAGCAAAGAGATAGGGCGGTTCTGCATTTCCGCGAAGGAACGCTCTAACAGGCAGGGCAAAAGCCGGCCAAACCTGTCGGTCCCCTCTCCTTGTCGAAGGCAGGATGGCGGTCGACATTGATCGTGTGCAGCGCGACGCCGCCGGCAAGCGCCAGCGAATGCACGCCATTGGCGCGGTGAAGCAGATCGCCCCAACCGGCACTTGGCCGCCGGACCCCACGGACAGCGCCGGATCGCCTCCTCAGGCCGATCCGCCCGCCTGGTGCGCGGCGATCGCGGCGAGAAAAACCTGGCCGAACTCCTTGAGCTTCGCCCCGCCCACGCCATTCACCTCGGCGAAGGCGTCGAGATCGCGCGGGCGGCGTTCGGCCATGTCGATCAGCGTGCGATCGGAGAACACGACATAGGCCGGCACCTGACGCTCCCTGGCAAGACGCAGCCGCAGCGATTTGAGCGTGGCGAGCAGCGATGCATCCACGCCTTCGACGTTCGCGGCGCCCTCGGCCACCCACATCTTGCGCATGGCGCGGCCGCGCATCTCGACGCGGTAGTGGAACGGCACCTCGCCCCGGCCAAGCGCATGGCCTTTGTCGGCAATGGCAAGGCCGCCATGGCCGCTCGGGTCCGGCTCCAGGAAGCCTCCGGCGACGAGCTGCCGGATCAACGATATGAAGAAATCCTTCTTGTGCGCCACGCCGCTGCCGAAGCTCGCCAGCCGCTCATGGCCCCTGGCCAGGACCTTCTCGGTCTCGTGGCCGAGCAGGATGTCGATGACATGGGTGGCGCCGAAGCGCTCGCCACTCTGCGCCACCGCCGCCAGGATGACACGTGCCTCGGCGACGCCGTCCGCGCGCGGCACCTGGTCGAGGCAGTTGTCGCAATTGCCGCAAGGCTGCGCCTCCTCGCCGAAATAGCCGAGCAACACCTGGCGGCGGCACTGCGCCGTCTCGCAATAGCCGATCAGCGTGTCGAGCCGGCGATGCGCCCTCCGCTTGTGCTCGGTGGACGCGTCCTCGTCGTCGATGAACAGCCGGCGCATGCGGATATCGCCAAGGCCGTAAAGCATATGCGCCTCGGCCTTGCGCCCATCGCGGCCGGCGCGGCCGATCTCCTGATAATAGGCCTCCAGGCTGCCCGGCATGTCGGTATGGAAGACATAGGCGACATCGGGCTTGTCGATGCCCATGCCGAAGGCGATGGTCGCCACCATGACGACGCCGGAGAGCGTCATGAAGGCGTTTTGATTGGCCTCACGCGTCTCCTTGCTCATCCCGGCATGATAGGCGAGCGCGGTGACGCCGTTCTTCTCGAGGAAGGCTGCCATCTCCTCGGTCTTCTTGCGTGACAGGCAGTAGACGATGCCGCTCTTGCCGGCGTGGCGCTCGATGAAACGCAGCAATTGCCGCTTGCTGTCCTGCTTGGATTCGATCGCCAGCTTGATGTTTGGCCGGTCGAAACCCAGCACCAGGGTTTCGACCCGCTCGGCGAACAGCCGGGATTCGATGTCGGTGCGTGTGCTCTCGTCCGCCGTTGCCGTCACCGCGATGATCGGCACGTTGGGGAAGATGCCGCGCAGCCGCGACAAGTCCTCATACTCAGGCCGGAACGCCGGCCCCCATTGCGAGATGCAATGCGCCTCGTCGATGGCGATCAGGCTGACGTCGAGCCGCGAAAGCGCCTCGAGCATGCGCTCGGTCATCAGCCGCTCCGGCGCCAGATAGAGCAGCCGCGTCTGGCCGGAAGCGATACGGCGCCAGGCCGCGACATTGGCCTCGCGGTCGAGCGAGGAGTTGATCGTGTCGGCCGCCACGCCGGCAAGGCGCAAGGCGGCGACCTGATCCTGCATCAGCGCGACCAGCGGCGAGACGACGATAGTGAGCCCGCCCAGGACCAACGCCGGAACCTGGTAGCAGAGCGACTTGCCGGCGCCCGTCGGCATCACGGCCAGCACGTGTCGTCCGCTTAGCAGCGCGTCCATGACGTCGGCCTGGCCGGGGCGGAAGTCATCGAAGCCGAACACGTCCTTCAGGACGCGCCGCTTGGCATCCGGCTTGTCCGCCGATCCGTGCATGGAGAGATGGTTCCTCTTTGGCCGAACCATGGTCCTAAAGCGAAGCGCGCGGGAATGCCACCGGGAACTCATTCGTAAAGTCCGAGCTAGCAATTCATCTAAGGCCGCGTCGGTCTGCAGATTCCCGCATAGGGTGTATAGGTTGGCTCCCACACTTTAAGAATCGGACCCGAAACGGGAGCACCTGAAGGGCTGGCTGCGCCGCACTGGCTTGGCACCTTTCCTTGCGGGAGCCGCGGGCCGACTGGATTCCTGCAGGGACCGGGATGTAAGCTCAGCCCCTACGACAGGGGGAGGACGCGATGCTGCAGGTCAGACAGGACACGCTCGGCGACCGGTTCAAACGGCAGCGTGCGGCCTTCCAGGCACAGCCCTTTCCGGACCTTGGCGTACGAAAGGAGCGCCTGAAACGCCTGCTGGCGCTCACCGAAAAGCATGAGGCGGAAATCTGCGCGGCGATCGACGCCGACTTCGGCGGCCGCTCGGCGCATGAGACCCGCCTTGCCGAACTGTTCGTCGTGCGCGCCGGCATCCGCCACACGCTTTCCCATCTTCGCGGCTGGATGCGGAAGCGTCGTGTCGCCACCACCTTGCCGTTCCTGCCCGGCCGAAATCGCCTGCTGCCGCAGCCGCTTGGCGTCGTCGGCATCGTCTCGCCCTGGAACTACCCCTTCCAGCTCGCCATCGCACCGGTCACGGCAGCCCTGGCCGCCGGTAACCGCGTGCTGGTCAAGCCTTCCGAACTGACGCCTGCTTTCTCGGCGTTGCTCGCCAGACTGGCCAGCGAGCACTTTGCCCCCGACGAGTTGAGCGTGATCACCGGCGACGCCGAAATGGGCAAGGCCTTCGTATCGATGCCCTTTGATCATCTCCTGTTCACCGGCTCGACCGCGGTCGGCCGCCAGGTCGCTATCGCCGCTGCCGCCAATCTGACCCCGGTCACGCTCGAACTCGGCGGCAAGTCGCCGGCGATCCTCGATCCCTCATGCGATCTCGATGCGGCTACATCCAGCGTTGCTTATGGCAAGCTGCTCAATGCCGGGCAGACCTGCATCGCGCCGGATTATCTGCTGGTGCCCAGGGGACAGGCAGGCACGGTCGCCGCGAAGCTCGCCACGGCGGTGGCGCGGCTCTACCCCACCCTGCGCGACAACCCCGACTACACCGCCATCATCAGCGACCGGCATTACCAGCGCCTGCGCGCCATGATCGCGGAAGCCCGCCACGCCGGCGCCGATGTCGTCGAAATCAATCCGGCCGGCGAAGAGCTCGGCACTGCGAACCGAAAGCTGCCGCCGACCTTGGTCAGGAATGCCGGTCCGGACCTGCGGCTGATGCGCGAAGAGATTTTCGGCCCGGTGCTGCCGATCGTCGAATATGACACCGTCGACGATGCGATCGACCATGTGAACCGGGCCGACCGGCCGCTGGCGCTCTACTGGTTCGGCCACGACAGCCGCAACCGCCAACGCATCCTGCATGAGACCCTCGCCGGCGGCGTCACGATCAACGACTGCATGCTGCATCTGGTACAGGAGAACCAGCCTTTCGGCGGTGTCGGCGCCAGCGGCATGGGCGCCTATCACGGCGAATGGGGGTTCCGCACCTTCAGCAAGGACAAGCCGGTTTTCCTGCAGTCCAGACTGAGTGCGGGAGGACTTCTACGCCCGCCCTACGGCAAGACGTTCGAGCGGCTTTTCAGCCTGCTCAGGCATATCAGCTGACCAACGCCGGGCGTTTTAGTGCCGGAATGACCAGCGCACCGGCGATGATAGCGGTTGATACCGCCCCCTATTATTGCGTTTGGCACATATTCCCTCTGGATTCGGCCGGAATTTGCTGTCTTTTTGCACGATCTTTTCCGACTTATTCCCGATCTCATAGCTAACGGATCCGCCTGGCCATGGATCTGCCCGCGCCGCTGCTTATCTTCTACGTCCGCAACGACGCCCTCGGCGACGGGTTGCTGAGGATACCGGCGTTGCGGGCGGCAAGAACGGCCTTCCCGCGAAGCCATATCGTCTATGGCAGCCAGGGCAAGTCCTCGCTTACGGGCATATTGCACAAGCATGCCGCCCCCTCGTCGACGACTTCAGGACGATTATGCCGCTTTCCGCCATTCTGGCTGAGTTCGCCCGGCCCGGCGGACAAACGACGGTCGTCGACTTCCGGGCGGGCGTGCCCGGGCTGATGGTGACAGCATTGCAGCTTGTCGGCCGCGGCGTCCGCTACGAGCCCAATTTTGCCGGTCATCTCCTGTCGCTGCGGTGGGGAACAAGATGGACCTTGCGGCCCGAACACAATGCCTGGCGCTACCACCGGCTGATCGAGCGCCTCGCCGGCCGGCACTTGCCATTCGACCATCGGCTCGATGTCCCACAGCCGGCCCGGGCTCTGGCGCGCCGGCTTCGCGGAACCGGCGACCGGCCGCTGATCCTGCTTGGCGGCAATGCCAGGGGCAACAAGTTCATGAGCGAGGCCCAGGTCGCCGCCATGGCCGGCAATCTCATCGATGCCGGCTATCAGGTCCTGTATCTGGTGACCCCCGGCGACGGACCGACGCCGCAGGCCCTTCTCGCCAGGGAGAGCCGTCTTTCGGTGATCAGTCCGGAACTCGGGCTCGGAGTCGAGCCGTTCGGCGACCTCCTGCTGGCGCTTGGCGAGATGACTGCCGCCTATGTGGGCATGGAAGGCGGGCTGGGGCACCTGTTCGCCACCGTCATGACGCCGACGGGTGATCGTCAACAATGGCGCCAATCTCGAGCGGTGGCGGCCGCTGTCGAACCGGGTCGAAGTGGTGACGGCGCCGAGGCGCGGCAGAACAGCCAATGTCGCCGACACGCCGGTCGAGGCCATTCTCGAGGCCACGCGTCGCTTGCTCGCCGCCGGTCGCCGTGACCACGCGGATTTAGTCTATTAAGTTAAGCTTATATTCACCATGATCCGGCAGGTTTCCAATCCTGCGGTGATGTTTTGAGTACCGCGGCGCCACAAGCGCCCAGGCAACGCCCGCGCCTCTTCGGAGGCGCGGGTTTTGATTTGCGCTGGGCAAGCAGAAGACGCCCGTCAGACCAAAAAATCAGCCCGGCGCGGCGTGAAACTGTCGACCAGCCGCCCCGCTTCCAGCGCCTTGACGCCATGCTCCAGACCGGACGGCACGATGAAGCTTCCGCCGGCCCCAAGGATCTCGGTCCGGCAATCGATGGTCACCTCGAAGCGGCCCTCGGCGACGTAGCTTGCCTGGACATGCGGGTGCGAGTGCAATGCACCGATGCCGCCCTTGTCGAAACCGAACTCGACCATCATCAATTCGTCCGTATGCAGCAGAACGCGCCGCCTGTTGCCGTCCGGCGTCGGCGTCCAGGCACCCTCGCCGGCCCGCGCGAACATCTTCGGTTTCGTCATCGTCACCTCCTCACCGCGCCAGCCAGCCGCCATCCACCGGCATCACCGCGCCATGCATGTAGTTCGATGCCTGAGCCAGCAAGAAAACAGCGGCATCGCCAATGTCTCCCGGCTCGCCCCATCGGCCCGCCGGAATGCGCGCCAGGATGGCAGCGCTTCTGTCAGGATCGGCACGCAGCGCCTGCGTATTGTTGGTTTCGATATAGCCCGGCGCGATGCCGTTGACGTTGATGCCTTTCGCCGCCCATTCGCAGGCGAGCAGCCGGGTGATGCCAAGCACGCCATGCTTGGAGGCGGTGTAGGACGCGACGCGGATGCCGCCCTGGAAGCTCAGCACCGAGGCGATGTTGACGATCTTGCCCTTGCGCCCATCGGCCAGGACGCGCCTGGCGAAGGCCTGGCAGAGCAGGAAGACCGTCTTCAGGTTGACGTCGAGCACGTCGTTCCAATCGGCCTCGCTCAGATCGACGGCATCGGCGCGCCGGATGATGCCGGCACTGTTGACCAGCCCGTCGAGCGGTCCGCTTTCTTCCCAGACGCGGTCCAGCATCGGTCCGGCCACCGCCGTGTCGGCAAGGTCGGCGGTTACAGCTTCGAACTGCCCGCCCACCTCGGCGATCCTTGCCGCCGTCTCGTTCATCGATGAGCGGCCGGCGCCCACGACCGTGCCGCCGGCCAGCGCGATCGACACCGCTATGCCTTGGCCGATTCCGGTGTTGGCGCCGGTAACGAGGATGCATTTGCCGGCCAGGCTGAAAGCGGAGAGGTCGCTCACCGCAGTTCTTCCATCGCCACCGGATCGACATCGGTGTAGTCGACATTGTCGCCGGCCATTGCCCAGATGAAGGCGTAGTTCGACGTACCGGCACCCGAATGGATCGACCAGCCGGGGGACAGCACAGCCTCCTCGTTGCGCATCACGATATGGCGCGTCTCGTCGGGTTCGCCCATGAAATGGAAGACCCGCGCCGTGTCCGCCAGATCGAAATAGAGATAGGCCTCCATGCGCCGGTCATGCACATGGCATGGCATGGTGTTCCAGACAGAGCCGGGTGCGAGCTGCGTCATGCCGACGACGAGCTGGCAGGTTTTCGCGCCATCGGCGTGGATGAACTGCAAGATCGAGCGCTCGTTGCAGGCGTCCTTGCTGCCGAGATCGACGCGCCTGGCGTCGCCGATGCGGATCAGCCGATTGGGATGAGCTTGATGCGCCGGCGCGCTCAACAGGTAGAACTTAGCCGGCTCATCGGAATTCGCCGACGCGAACAATACGTCGCTGGTGCCCATGCCGAGATAGAGCATGTCGCGCGCCAGGAGCGTGAACAGCTGGCCACCGGCTTCGATCGTGCCCGCACCGCCGATGTTGACGGCGATCAGCTCGCGGCGATCGAGAAAGCCCTTTGTTCCTGTTGGCTTGATCGCTTCCAGCCGAAGCGGGCTGCCGGCCGGCACGGCGCCGCCGACGATCATCCGGTCGTAGTGGGTGTAGGTCAGGCGGATGCGGTCGAGCTGAAACAGGTCTTCGATATGGAAGTTATGGCGCAGTTCGTCGGCGCCCATGGCCGCCGCGGCGACGGGGTCGATGGCGAAACGCGATGTGTAGTCGGTACGGCTCTGGCTCATCTCTGTCCTGACTTCCAATAATCACTCGCCGGCGGCCGCCTTGACCGAACTGGTATAGAAGACCTGCCTGGCGTGGAGGCGTTCGCGGTAGCGCTGCTGGCTGGCGGTGAGGTGCGCGCGCATCGCCTCGCGCGCGGCTTCTGCATCGCCGGACGTGATCGCGTTGAGGATCACCAGATGCTCCCCCTGCAGCCCGCGTTGGTAGCTGTCGGATTGCACCAGTTCCGTCGACCAGGGCGAGGTCACGTCGCACGGTATGGCGCGCCGGCCGAGCACGTCGAGCATTTCGACATAGAACGGATTGTTGGTGGCGCTGGCGATGGCGCGGTGGAAGGCGAGATCGGCCGGCCCGGTCGGCTCGCTGTTGAGCAGCAGCCGTTCGAACTCGAAGAAGGCTTCCTGGATCGCCGCTTCCTGCGCGGCATTGCGGCGGATGGCGGCGAGCCCGGCGGATTCGATCTCGATCGCCAGGCGTACCTCCAACACGTTGAGCGCGATGGAATCCTTGGTGCCCATGTCGGCGGCCAGCGCGCCGAACATCGTCGAGATGTGCTCGATGACGAAGACGCCCGCCCCCTGGCGAGGCTCGACCAGGCCGTCGGCGGCAAGCTTGGCCAAGGCCTCGCGGATGACGGTGCGGCTGACGCCGAAGGTTTCGGTCAGCTGGCCTTCGGTCGGCAGTTTGTGGCCGGGTAGGATCTCGCCCGCCTGCAACTGCTTGCGGATCGCCGCCACGACGGTCTCCGAGAGTTTGGGTTTTCTCTCGACCCGGAGGTCGGCAACTGTTTCGGACACGTGGTGAACCTCCTAAAGCAATTCCAGGAAAAGTGCGTAGCCGTCTTCCGTCCGGAATTGCGTAAAGACAAAAAGTTGGAGCGGGCCAGCGATTCTATCCGTCGCTGGCCCGCTCTAGTGGAACAGGCTCGGCAGCCACAATGAGATTTCCGGTATGTAGGTGACAAGCATCAACACGGCGAAGGCCGCGCCATAGAACGGCCAGATCGAGCGCATCGCCGTCCAGATCGGAATGCGGCCGATGGCGCAGCTGACGAAGAGCACGGCGCCCACCGGCGGCGTGCACAGGCCGATGCCGAGATTGAGGATCAGGATGACGCCGAAATGCACGGGATCGACGCCATAGGCCATGACCACGGGCAGGAAGATCGGCGTGGTGATGATGATCAGCGGCGACATGTCCATGAATGTGCCGAGGATGAGCAGGACGATGTTGATCAACAGCAGGATGACCAGCTTGTTGTCGGATACCGACTGTAGAAAGGCGACCAGCGCGGCGGGAACCCTGAGATAGGCGAGCAGCCAGCCAAAGGCGGCGGCGCAGCCGATGATCATCAGCACCATCGCCGTCGTGCGCACCGCCGCCGTGGTCGCGGCGACGAAGTCGCCCCAGCTCATCGAACGGTAGATGACAAGCGTCACCAGGAAGGCGTAGACGATGGCGATGCACGAGCTTTCCGTCGCCGTGAAGACGCCCGACCTGACGCCGCCGAAGATGATGCCGATCAGCACGAGGCCAGGAATAGCGGCGACAAGAAGTTGCATCGCGCGACCGAAGCCGGCGAAGGGCTCGGTGGGATAGCCGCGCCGGCTGGCGACCCAATAGGCCGTGATCATCAGCGAAAGCGCCAAGAGCAGGCCTGGTATGACGCCCGCCGTGAACAGGTCGGCGATCGAGATGCGGCCGCCAGCCGAGATCGAATAGATGATCATGTTGTGCGACGGCGGGATCAGCAAGGCGATGATGGCGCCGACCGAGGTGATGTTGACGGCATAGTCGACGCCGTAGCCGCACGCCTTCATCTGCGGGATCATCAGCCCGCCGACCGCCGAGGCGTCCGCCACCGCCGATCCGGAAATGCCGCCGAACATGGTCGAGGCGGCGATGTTCACCTGGCCCAGGCCGCCGCGCAGATGGCCGACCAGCGATCCGGCCAGCGCCACCAGGCGCGCCGCGATCCCGCCGCGCACCATCAGATCGCCGGCGAAGATGAAGAAGGGAATGGCCATCAGCGAGAACACGCTGACCCCGGAATTGAGCCGCTGGAACACCACCACCGGCGGCAGGCCCAGTATGAGGATCGTCGCGAAGCTGGCAACGCCGAGGCAGAAGGCGATCGGCGTGCCGATAACGAGCAGGAACACAAAGGTTCCGAACAGGACGATCAGCGCCATGGTTCAGGGCTCCTCGCCGGTCGCATAAATGTCGGCGTCGACCGGCAATCCGGCAAAACGCCCGGCCAGGCGCTCCAGCGAAAACAGGCAAACCAGCGCACCGCCCAGAATAACCGGCAGGAAGCTGACCCCGCCCGGCAGGGCGAGCGAGGGCATCACGGTATTCCAGGTCAGCCTTGCCAGTTGTATGCCGTAGATGATCATGCCGGCGCCGAAGGCCAGAACGACAAGGTCGGAAATACTGCGCAGCACCGCCTTCGCCGAGGCGGGCAACACATAGAGCAGCACATCGAAACCAAGATGCGTGCGTTCGCGCACACCGACCGCGGCGCCCAGGAAGATGAACCATCCCATCAAAAGCACCGAGAAGGATTCGGTCCAGCTTGGCGACCGGTTGAGCACGTAGCGCGAGAACACCTGCCAGAAGATGATAATCGTCATCAGCGTCAATCCCGCTCCGCTGACCCATAGGGCCAGCCGGGCAAGCCCGGAAAGAAGGCGCTCCGCCCGCAGCCAGAACCCAGTCTGGCCCGACCGGCCGGAAGGCAGCGCGGGGGTCTCCGCGCTGCCCGGCGTGCTGCCCGTCATCGTCATTTCTCGGCCTGTATCCGAGCGGCCAGGTCTTTCAGCTCGGGCGTCGACAAATACTTGTCGTAGACAGGCTTCATCGCATCGATCAGCGGCTGCTTGTCGATGTCGCTAACCTTCACGCCGGCGGCCTCGACTATGCCGCGCGACTTCTTCTCCTGCGCGTCCCAGAGTTCGCGCATCTTGACGACGCTGTCCTTGGCTGCTTGCCGCACGATCGCCTGGTCTTCCGGCGACAGCTTGCCCCAGCTGGCCTTGGACATCACCAGCACTTCCGGGACGATCTGGTGTTCGTCCATCGTATAGTGCTTGGCAACTTCGTAATGCTTGGCGGATTCGAAGCTCGGCCAGTTGTTCTCGGCACCGTCGATAACGCCTGTCTGCAGTGCCGAATACACCTCGCCATAGGCCATTGGCGTGGCATTGGCGCCGAGCGCATTGACCATGTCGACGAACACGTCCGACTGGATGACGCGGAACTTCATGCCCTGCATGTCGACCATCGAGGTGATGTCCTTCTTGGTGTTGTAGAAGGAACGCGCGCCCGAATCGTAGAAGGCCAGGCCGATGAGGTCATGCGCCTCGAAGGCCTTCAGGATCTGATCGCCGATCGGACCGTCCATGACATGGCGCATATGCTCGACCGAGCGGAACATGTAGGGCAGCGACGGCACCGCGGTTTCCGGTACGATGCCGTTGAATGGACCCATCGAGACGCGGTCGAGATCGATGACGCCGGCCTGGGTCTGTTCGATCGTGTCCTTTTCCTCGCCAAGCTGCGCGGAATGATAGACCTCGATCGAATAGCGGCCATTGCTGCGCTGTTTGATCAGGTCACCCATGTATTTCACCGCCTCGACCGTCGGATAGCCGTCCGGATGGGTATCCGACGATCGCAGTACGGTTTCAGCGTTGGCAATGCCGATCAGCAGCGAGCCGAAGGCGAATGTGGCCGCCGTCACTTTCGATAAAAACAACATGACTTCCTCCCTTTGAAATCAAAACGCCCGGCTCACAGCCGGTACGCCTTCTTGGCAAGCGTGTAGGCAAGCTCTCTGGCCAGTTCATGCGCCTCGTCCTCGCGCAGCCGGTGCGCGGCGACGAGGCGCGCGAGGAACGCACAGTCGACCCGCCGGGCCACGTCATGACGAGCCGGGATCGAGGGAAAGGCACGGGTGTCGTCGTTGAAACCGACGGTGTTGTAGAAGCCCGCTGTTTCCGTCGTCATCTCGCGGAAACGGCGCATACCTTCCGGACTGTCATGGAACCACCAGGCTGGCCCGAGCTTCAGTGCCGGATAGACGCCGGCAAGCGGCGCCAGTTCGCGCGCATAGCTGCTTTCGTCCAGCGTGAAGACGATGACGGTCAGGTCGCGTTCCAGCCCGACGCAATCGAGCAGTGGTTTCAGCGCCGTCACATAATCGGTCCGCGTCGGGATATCGAAGCCCTTGTCGCGGCCGAACTTGTGGAAGATGCCAGGCGAATGGTTGCGCCAAGAGCCGGGGTGGATTTGCAGCACCAGCCCGTCGTCCCGGCTCATCTTGGCCATCTCGGTCAGCATCTGGGCGCGGAACAGTTTCCGCTCGCGTTCGTCATCCGAGCCGCCGCGGATGCGGTTGAACAGCTCTTGCGCCGCCGCATCGGAAAGGTTGGCCGTCTCGGCGGTCGGATGGCCGTGATCGGACGAGGTTGCGCCAAACTCCTTGAAGAAGGCGCGGCGCTGGCGATGCGCGTCGAGATAGCCGGCCCATGTGCCGGTGTCGCGGCCGGTGATTTCGCCGAGCCGATCGAGATTGGCCGGGAATCCTTCGAAATCGGGATCGACAACCGCGTCCGGCCGGTAGGCGGTGACGACGCGGCCATCCCAGCCACTGTCGCGGATCATCCTGTGCCATTTGAGATCGTCCAGCGCACCTTCGGTCGTCGCGATGACCTCGATGTTGAAGCGCTCGAACAGGGCGCGGGGGCGGAAATTCTCCCACTGAAGCAGGGTCGCGATCATGTCGTAGTGACGGTCGGCCGTCGCGGCACTCAGCGGCTCGTCGATACCGAACAGATGCTCCAGCACATGGTCGAACCACAGCCGCGTCGGCGTGCCCCGGAACAGATGATAGTGCTCGGCGAAGCGCCGCCAGATCGTCCTGCCGTCGGTCTCGACCGGCGCGCCGTCCACGGTCGGCACGCCGAGATCCTCCAGCCGCACGCCCTGGCTGAACAGCATGCGGAAAATGTAATGGTCGGGCACGATGAGCAATTGCGCCGGATCCGGGAATGGCTCGTTGAGCGCATACCAGCGCGGATCGGTGTGGCCGTGCGGGCTGACGATCGGCAGGTCCTTGATCCCGGCATAAAGGCCCCGGGCGATCGAACGCGGATGGGCCTCGGCCGGAAACAGCAAATCCGCATTGGTCAGTGCCACGGCCATCCTCCCGGTCCTCTATCGGTAGGGTTGGCCGGAAATAATGTCAACATACAAAAATTGGATTGTTGTATGATGACTTTTGGGCCAAGCTGAGCATTGTCGGTAAGCGCCGCCGGTGTTACGCCGCTTACGACGCGCCCGAAGATCACCAAGCCGTTTTCCAGCAGACGAGCACCCCGACCGATGACGGATCGCCTTTCCAACCGCACGGCTCACGCATTGCCCGCCGAGGTCGCCGCCCCCCGCTATGATCGCAGCACGGTTGAACCGGGCATCGTGCATCTCGGCGTCGGCGCGTTTCACCGCGCCCACCAGGCCGCCTATATCGACGAATGCCTGGCGGCCGGCGAGACGGGCTGGGGTATAACGGGTGTTTCGCTACGCAGCGCCGATACGCGCGACGCGCTGGCGCCGCAAGACGGGTTGTACACCTTGGCGGTGCGCGACAGCGGCGGCGAGAAACTGCATGTCATCGGCTCCATCGGTTCGATGCTGGTGGCCCCGGAAAACGCTACCTCGGTGCTGGCGGCGCTGACCGATCCGCGCACCCGCATCGTGACGCTGACCATCACCGAGAAGGCCTATCTGCGGGCGGCCGGCGGCGGACTGGACGCGGCGCATCCCGACATCGTCCACGATCTCGCCAACCCACAAACGCCCAAAACCGCGCATGGTTTTCTGGCCGAAGCGCTCACCCGCAGGCTGGCTGCAGGCACACCGCCCTTCACCGTGCTCTGCTGCGACAACCTGCCGGCCAACGGCGCCACGCTGCACCGGCTGCTGACCGAATTCGCAATGTTGCGCGAAGCCGCGCTCGGCTCAGCCGGCGATGCCGGCCTCTTCAGCCACATCGCCGACCAGGTCGCGTTTCCGTCGAGCATGGTCGACCGCATCGTGCCGGCGACCACCAATGCCGACCGGGCAAGGATATCAGGCGAACTCGGTGTCGAGGATACCTGGCCCGTGATGACCGAGCCCTTCCGCCAATGGGTGGTCGAAGACAAGTTTCCGGCGGGCCGCCCTGCCTGGGAAAAATTCGGCGTCACCATGGTCGATGATGTCAGGCCCTTCGAGGACATGAAGCTGAGGCTGCTCAACGGTGCGCATTCGGCCATCGCCTATCTCGGCCTGCTCAGTGGTCACGCCACCGTCGACCGCGCCTTTGCCGATCCGGCGATAAGAAGCTTTGTCGATGCGCTGTGGGCCGAGGCCATCCCGACATTGCCGGCGGACGCCGGGCTCGACACATCCGCCTATACGGCGGAACTCGCCGAGCGCTTCTCCAACACCGCACTCGCCCACCGCACGGCGCAGATCGCCAATGACGGCAGCCAGAAGCTGCCGCAGCGCATTATTGCATCAGCCTTGGAGTGCCTGGAAGCCGGCACCGAATTCATCCACCTTACGCTGGTGGTGGCCGCCTGGATTGCAGCTTGCGCGGCGCGCGGCAAGACCTTGCCGGAAGGCCATTTCACCGATCCGCTTGACGCAGCCCTGACGGCGCTTTTGAACCAGCAACTGCCGGCCAATGAAACCGTGACAGCGGTCTTCGACCTCGCCGGATTCGCCGAGATTCACGCCGAACGCCAGACTTTGATTGAGCTCGTGGCCGTGCATCTGGTCCACCTGCGACGGGACGGCACGACTCTGGCCTTCGCCGCGCTGGGCATAGACGGCGCAAGACGGAGCATTGACGCAGACTAAGCTCGAATTCTCCAACATGCGGCGCGCTTGCGCCTATTTGCCCGCGGACCCGTTTACAATCTGCCTGGACGAATAGTCGGCGCCCTTGGAATTCCAGTATAGTCGCACCGCCCTGCCAACCAGGTTCTCATAGGGAACGAAGCCGACGCTGAACCGGCTGTCGGAGGCATTGTCCCGGTTATCGCCAAGCACGAAATAGTGGCCTTCAGGCACGGTGAAGGGACGCGTATCGTCCCCGATTGAGTTCCCCAGGTCGAGAACAAGATGGCTGACCCCTCCCGGCAAGGTCTCCCGCTGAAGCTTGACTGGCTGCGCGGCATCCTCATACGGGAAAGTGCCGGCGTCCTCGAGGCCGACCGTGACGTCATTGATGTGAAGCACGCCATTGACCATCTGGATCTTTTCGCCGGGAAGACCGACGATCCTCTGGATGTAGTCGACTTCCGGGTCCGGTGGAAATTTGAAGACCACGACATCGCCTCGCTTGGGCTCCGCGCCGAACATGCGGCCCTCGATCGGCAATAACCCGAACGGGACGCTGTACCGGCTATAGCCGTACGCGAATTTCGAGACGAACAGATAATCGCCACCCTGCAGGGTTGGCGTCATGCTGCCGGAAGGGATCGAAAAGGGCTGGAATAGGAACGATCGGATTACCATCGCCGCCGCGAACGACGTCAAACAAACCAACAACAGGACAGAAAGCCCGTGCGAATACCACTTGGTTGGTTTGAAGCGGTGCGCGAACGGCACAACAAGCGCTACCCACAAGACCATCGCGCCGATACCCGACAGGTTGCCGAGCCACGTAAGATCGGCGCCCGGCAGCACCGGAAATCCCAAGTAGATAACAGCGAAACTAATCGCGCTGACAATCACCAGGCTTATGACCGCTGGTCGGCCGGCGCCGATCCAGAGAAATCCACCGAACGGACCGCCAAAGGCCGACACCAGAGCGGTCGACCATCTGGATCGCGAAACTGTCTGTCGCTGCGGTGCTTTCTCCGTCATCGGCTATCCCCCCTTGCCAAGGCAGCCGAACTGTCCATCAAACAAAAAAGCGGGGCAAGCCCCGCTTTCCTTCAATCCTGTCGAAAGTCGCCTCAGGCCGGCAGAATGGCGCCTTCCAGCGTGGTGAGCTGGCTAAGGAACTGTTCCGCCTTGCTGCGCGCCTGGTCGTCCTTGGCGTCCACGGCATCTTCCTTGGCTTCCTGGATGCGGCGCGCGAGATCGGCGCGGTCGACATCCTTCACCGCGACCGCCGATTCCGCCAGCAGCGTGCAGCCGGCCGGGACGATGTCGGCGAAGCCGCCGAACACGACATACCGCTCTTCGCCGCCGGACGTGGCCTTCACCGTGACGACACCCGGCTTGATCGTGGTCATGACCGGCGCGTGATGCGCCATCACGGTCATCTCGCCCTCGGCGCCCGGAATGACGACCGACTCGACCTCGGCGGAAACCAGCAGGCGCTCCGGTGAGACCAGTTCGAACTTGAAAGCTTCAGCCATGTCAATTTAGTGAGTAGGGACTGGTGAGTAGGAAGTAGGGAAGAGGGCAACTGCCCCCCTAGCCCAGCTGCTATTCACTATCGACTACCGACTACTCCCTATTGCTTTGATTACGCCGCTTCAGCCGCCAGGCGCTGTGCCTTCTCGACCGCTTCCTCGATGCCACCGACCATGTAGAAGGCGGCTTCCGGAAGATGGTCGTAGTCGCCGTTGCAGAGACCCTTGAAGCCCTTGATGGTGTCGGCGAGATCGACCAGCTTGCCCGGCGCGCCGGTGAACACTTCGGCGACGAAGAAGGGCTGCGACAGGAAGCGCTCGATCTTGCGGGCGCGCGCCACCGTCTGCTTGTCCTCTTCGGAAAGCTCGTCCATGCCCAGGATGGCGATGATGTCCTGCAGCGACTTGTAGCGCTGGAGGATCGACTGCACCTGGCGGGCAACGCCATAGTGCTCGTCGCCGACGACCAGCGGATCGAGCATGCGCGAGGTCGAGTCGAGCGGATCGACCGCCGGGTAGATGCCCTTTTCGGCGATGGCGCGGTTGAGCGTCGTCGTCGCGTCAAGGTGCGCGAACGAGGTCGCCGGCGCCGGATCGGTCAAGTCGTCGGCCGGCACGTAGATCGCCTGCACTGATGTGATCGAGCCCTTGGTGGTGGTGGTGATGCGTTCCTGCAGCGCGCCCATGTCGGTGGCGAGCGTCGGCTGATAGCCCACGGCCGACGGGATACGGCCCAGAAGCGCGGACACTTCCGAACCCGCCTGCGTGAAGCGGAAGATGTTGTCGACGAAGAACAGCACGTCCTGGCCCTGGTCGCGGAAATACTCGGCAACCGTCAGGCCGGTCAGGCCGACGCGGGCGCGCGCGCCCGGCGGCTCGTTCATCTGGCCGTACACCAGTGCGGCCTTGGAGCCTTCGCCGCCGCCCTTCTTGTTGACGCCGGACTCGATGAACTCGTGATAGAGGTCGTTGCCTTCGCGGGTGCGCTCGCCGACGCCGGCGAACACCGAATAGCCGCCATGGGCCTTGGCGATGTTGTTGATCAGTTCCTGGATCAGCACGGTCTTGCCGACGCCGGCGCCGCCGAACAGGCCGATCTTGCCGCCCTTGGCGTAAGGCGCGAGCAGGTCGAGCACCTTGATGCCGGTGATCAGGATCTGCGCTTCCGTCGACTGGTCGATATAGGCCGGAGCCGGCTGATGGATCGAACGCAGTTCGACCGCGTCGACCGGGCCGGCTTCGTCGACCGGCTCGCCGATGACGTTGATGATGCGGCCGAGCATGCCGGGGCCGACCGGAACCGCGATCGGGCCGCCGGTGTCACGCACTTCCTGGCCGCGCACCAGGCCTTCGGTGGAGTCCATGGCGATGCAGCGCACGGTGTTCTCGCCAAGATGCTGGGCAACTTCGAGCACGAGCCGGTTGCCGACATTGGTCGTCTCCAGCGCGTTCAGGATCGGCGGCAGATGCTCGCCGAACTGAACGTCGACGACGGCGCCGATGACCTGGCGGACCTTGCCGACTACGCCCGTGGCCTTGGTCGCCACTGCCGAAGTCCCGGCCGTCCCTGCCATGGCCGGTGCTGCCGCCGTGCCGGCAGGAGCCGCCTTCGCTGCTGCCGGAACCTTTGCCGCCTTGGCGGGAACCGCGGCCTTCGGGGCCGCCGTCTTGGGGGTCGCTGCTTTCGCCATCGTCTTTACCCTTTTTCGTCCTTTGTTTTTCACGCGGTCCAATCGCGGGCCGATGACCCGCGAACCGCGCCTAGAGCGCCTCGGCGCCCGAAATGATTTCAATCAGTTCCTTGGTGATCTGCGCCTGCCGCTGGCGGTTGTAGGTGATCGACAGTTTGTTGATCATCTCGCCGGCGTTGCGCGTCGCATTGTCCATGGCGCTCATCTTGGCGCCCATTTCGCCGGCCGCGTTTTCGAGCAGCGCGCGGAAGATCTGCACCGCGATGTTGCGCGGGATGAGGTCGGACAGGATTTCGCCCGGCTCCGGCTCATATTCATAGACGGCACTGGCGCCATCCGTCGCCTCGGCCTGCGCCGAAGATACGGCGGCGGCCGGAATGATCTGCTGCGCGGTCGGAACCTGGCTGATCACCGACTTGAACTGCGAGTAGAACAGGGTGCAGACGTCGAAGGCGCCCTCGTTGAAGAGATTGATGACCTTGCGGGCTATCGCGTCGGCATTGACGAAGCCGAGCGTCTTGACCTCGCGCAGATCGACACGCTCGAGAATCATCGACGCATAGTCGCGGCGCAGTATGTCGAAACCCTTCTTGCCGACGCAGATGATCTTGACCTGCTTGCCGTCGGCCAGCAGCCGGCGGATGTGGTCGCGGGCATGACGGGCGATCTGCGAATTGAAGCCGCCGCAAAGGCCGCGCTCGGCCGTGCAGACGATGAGCAGATGCACATCATCCTTGCCGGTGCCGGTCATCAGCGCCGGAGCATCGCCACCGCCGCCGACCGCCTGGGTGATGTTGGCCAGCACGGAACCCATGCGCTCCGAATAGGGGCGCGCCGCTTCCGCGGCCTCTTGCGCGCGGCGCAGCTTCGCCGCGGCGACCATCTGCATCGCCTTGGTGATCTTCTGCGTCGCCTTGACCGAGGCGATACGGTTACGAAGGTCTTTTAATGAAGGCATGCTTCAAACCTGATCCCGTCTTGTCTCATCCGGATTGGCGCTTCGCTCAGGCGAAGGTCTTGGCGAAAGCGTCGATTTCGGCCTTGAGCTTGGCGCGCAGATCGTCCGACAGCGCCTTTTCGTTGCGGATGGCGTCGAGAACGTCCTTGCCGGCCGAGCGCATGTGGCTGAGCAGGCCATGCTCGAACTTGCCGACCTGGTTGACCGGCAGCTTGTCGAGATAGCCGTTGACGCCAGCGAAGATCACCGCGACCTGTTCTTCCGTCTTCAGCGGCGAGAACTGCGGCTGCTTCAGGAGCTCGGTCAGGCGCGATCCGCGGTTGAGCAGGCGCTGCGTGGCGGCGTCGAGATCCGAGCCGAACTGCGCGAAGGCCGCCATTTCGCGGTACTGCGCGAGCTCGCCCTTGATCGAGCCGGCGACCTGCTTCATCGCCTTGATCTGCGCCGAGGAGCCGACGCGCGACACCGACAGGCCGACGTTGACGGCCGGACGGATGCCCTGGAAGAACAGGTTGGTTTCGAGGAAGATCTGGCCGTCGGTGATCGAGATCACGTTGGTCGGGATGTAGGCCGACACGTCGTTGGCCTGCGTCTCGATGACCGGCAGGGCCGTCAGCGAGCCACCGCCGAGATCGTCATTGAGCTTGGCGGCGCGCTCGAGCAGGCGCGAGTGCAGGTAGAAGACGTCGCCCGGATAGGCTTCGCGGCCCGGCGGGCGGCGCAGCAGCAGCGACATCTGGCGGTAGGCGACGGCCTGCTTCGACAGATCGTCATAGCTGATCAGCGCATGCATGCCGTTGTCGCGGAAAAATTCGCCCATGGTGCAGGCCGTGAACGGCGCCAGGAACTGCATCGGCGCCGGATCGGAAGCGGTGGCGGCGACGATGATCGAATATTCAAGCGCGCCGCGCTCTTCCAGCACCTTGACGAACTGCGCGACGGTCGAGCGCTTCTGGCCGACGGCGACGTAGACGCAGTAGAGCTTTTCCTTATCGGGGCCGTTGTCGTGCACCGACTTCTGGTTGAGCATCGTGTCGAGGATGATCGCGGTCTTGCCGGTCTGGCGGTCGCCGATGACCAGCTCGCGCTGGCCGCGACCGACCGGGATCAGCGCGTCGATGGCCTTGAGGCCGGTCGACATCGGCTCGTTCACCGACTTGCGCGGGATGATGCCGGGCGCCTTGACGTCGACACGCCTGCGCTCGGTCGCCTTGATCGGGCCCTTGCCGTCGATCGGGTTGCCAAGCGCGTCAACGACGCGGCCGAGCAGGCCGGGGCCGACAGGCGCGTCGACAATGGCGCCGGTGCGCTTGACGGTGTCGCCTTCCTTGATGTCGCGGTCAGCGCCGAAGATGACGACGCCGACATTGTCGGCTTCGAGGTTGAGCGCCATGCCGCGGATGCCGCCGGGGAATTCGACCATCTCGCCGGCCTGGACATTGTCGAGGCCGTAGACGCGGGCGATACCGTCACCGACGGACAGCACCTGTCCAACTTCGGAGACCTCGGCCTCCTTGCCGAAATTCTTGATCTGGTCTTTCAGAATTGCGGAAATTTCCGCGGCGCGGATGTCCATCAGCCGACCTCTTTCAGTGCAAGCTTGAGCGAATTGAGTTTGGTTTTGAGCGACGTATCGATCTGGCGCGAGCCCATCTTGACCACCAGCCCGCCGAGCAGCGACGGATCGACAGTGACGGAGATGGCCACGTCCTTGCCGGCAACGCTTTTCAACGCCGCCTTGAGTTCGGTTTCCTGGGCAGCGTTCAGCTCGTGAGCCGACGTCACCTCGGTGGCGGCCTCGCCACGATGCTCGGCGGCGATCTGGCGGAACGCCTTGATCATGCCCGGCACCGCGAACAGGCGGCGGTTCTTGGCGACGACGCGCAGGAAATTGCCGGTCAGCCCGGTAATCTCCGCCTTGTCGGCGATCGCCGCGATGGCCTTGGCCTGTTCTTCACTGGAAAACACCGGGCTGTTGATCAGCCGGGTGAGGTCGGCACTGCCGGCGAGCATCGCCTCGAAACTGTTGAGGTCGGCTTCGACCTTGGCGACGGAATTTGCCTGCGATGCGAGTTCGAACAGCGAACCGGCATAGCGTTCTGCGACATCTGAGATTGGCGATGACAATTGAGCCACGGACCGTCTTTCTCTTGTCTGACAGGCCGCAGATTGTTGGCGCGAGCAAAAACTCTGGCTAAATCTTTGACCTTACTGCATTTTTTCAAGCACGGAGGCGCGGCTTCCGCTATCCCCGGTCGAAAGTCGATTGCCGTCTAGCACAGGCATTTTAAGACCGCAATGCGTCGTTCCGCATGGTTTTCAGGCACTATTGTCGCATCCGGCGAAAGATCGGCACCTTTGACACCGCGATACCCCTGGATTCAGGGCACAAAGCCGAAGGCAAAGGCGAGCGGCAATGCCGCCAGGGCCAATTCCACCACAATGGAAACCCAATTGAAAGGTGTGTTGGCGCCATCCGACATCATCGACAGCAGCCGGCCAAAGGCGGTGAACAGCCAGGAGAAGCCGAGTGCCATGTAAACCAATGGCTGCGCGAGCAGGACGCAGCACAGGCCGACGCCGAGATAAAAGCCCGACATCCTGCCGCGCCCCTCGGCGATTGCCGCTGCCTTCTCCGGCCTCGCCTGCAGGCGCAGGATGCGGAAGGCAACGCCCGGCGCCAGGAAAAACAGCAAGCCCAGCAGCACTGTGACGACGGCGCTCGACCAGGCCAGCCACTCGCCCTGGCTCGTCGGCCATGGAAACGCAAAATCCATCTTGTCCCTCGAAACGCCTGCTTTGAAATTTTTGGCATTCTAGCTGAGGTAAAGCGCCGCGCCAGATGGCTCCAAGCACTTTAGGCCAAGCGCATCAACCGAGCGCGAATTGCACTGCCGCCTCGGCATGGATGCGCGTCGTGTCGAAGACAGGAATGTCGAAATCCCGCTGGCCAATCAGCATGGTGATCTCGGTGCAGCCCATGATGAGGCTGTCGACGGCCTTTTCCCGACGCAGACGCTCGACCTCGGCGATATAGGCCGCCTTCGAAACGTCGGTGACGATGCCCTGGCAGAGCTCGTCATAGATGACACGATGCACCATGTCGCGACCGGCCGCGTCGGGCACCACCGGCTGCAAGCCATATTTGTCGATGAGCCGGCGCTTGTAGAAATCCTTCTCCATGGTGAAGCGTGTCGCCAGCAATGCCGGCCGCTGCAAGCCGGCGCGCTTGATCGCGACCGCGGTGGCATCGGCGATGTGGATCAGCGGGATCGATACCGACGCCTGCACCTGGTCTGCCAGTTTGTGCATGGTGTTGGTGCACAGAAGCAGGCCCTCGGCGCCGCCCGCCTCCAGCTTGCGCGCCGCTTCGACAAGGAGCACGCCGGCGCCATCCCAATCGCCATGGTGCTGCCGCTCCGCGATCTCGGCGAAATCGAACGACCAGAGCAGCAATCTCGCCGAATGCAGCCCGCCAAGGCGCTCGCGCACGATCTCGTTGAGCTGGCGGTAATATATGGCGGTCGATTCCCAGCTCATGCCGCCGAGCAGGCCAAGGGTTTTCATGACGGGCTGTTCCTTTACCGTGCAATTCCTATATTATGACCACAAGAGACCACAAGGAGATTTACCGTGAAAACAATGCAGGTTCGGGAAGCCAAGGCAGGGTTCTCGGCGCTCGTCGAGGCCGCGGAGAGCGGCGAGCCCACCATTATCACAAAGCACGGTAAGCCAGCAGCGGCTGTCGTTTCGGTCAAGGACTTGCAAAAGCTTTATCCAGCCAAGCGTCGAAATTTCGGGGAGTTTCTTCTGACCTACCCAGGAGGGATCGAGTTGGAAAGGAATGAGTCCCCGTCGCGGGATATCGATCTTTGAGCGGCTATCTTCTCGACACGTCCATCTTATCGGCGTTCGCGCCTGGCCGGCTGCCACTTGCGAAAGACGTCGCCAATTGGATCGTATCGCAAGGTGAACAGCAAACGCTCTTCATACCGGTTATTGCTATCACCGAAATCGAGAAAGGCATACGCAAGCTCGATCGTGCCGGGGCATCAAAGCGCGCGGAGAACCTCGCTGCCTGGGTCAACGACACCATCGAAGAATTCGCGGTTCAAATTCTGGGGATCAATGCCGACATAGCGCGAAGAGCGGGCCGAATGGAGGAAGCGGTCTCTGCGAAAGGCAAGAACCCGGGCTTGGCGGACATACTGATCGCTGCTACGGCGGCAGCCAATGAGCTTACCGTGCTTACGGCAAACGTCAGGCACTTTGAAGCGCTTGATGTTGGGTGCTGGAATATACTGCAAGATCCGCCAGGCCCCGACTGATCCATTCTCACAAAAAGCTCTGCGGATCGATATCGACCTGCACCCGGACCGAGCCGCGCTGTTTCGGTCCATTGGCCAGCATCGTCCGGATGAACCCCTGCATGTCGGCGCGGCGTTCGCCCTGGATCAGCAGGCGGAAGCGATGGCGGCCGCCGAGCAGGGACAACGGCGCTTCGGCCGGCCCGAGCACGAACAGGTCCGACGCTTCAGGCGCCGCGCGGCGCAGGCCACGGGCGTGACCCTCAGCTTCCGCCCGCGTCACCGCGCTGACGATGACGCCGGCGAGCCGTCCGAAGGGTGGCAAGGCCGCCCGCTCGCGCTCGGCGATCTCGCGCTCGTAAAAGGCTTCCGCATCGCCGGACACGATCGCCCGCATCACAGGATGATCGGGCTGGAAGGTCTGCAGCAGGCCGAGGCTCTTCTTGCCGGTGCGGCCGGCACGGCCGGTTACCTGGCTGAGCAGCTGGAAGGTGCGCTCGGCGGCGCGCGGATCGCCATTGGCGAGACCGAGATCCGCATCGACGACGCCGACCAACGTCATGTTGGGGAAGTTGTGCCCCTTGGCAACCAGTTGCGTGCCGATGACGATATCGGCTTCGCCATCGGCGATCGCCTCCAGTTCCAACCGCAGCCGCCGCACGCCGCCCATCAGATCCGACGACAGGACGACGGTGCGCGCGTCGGGGAAATGCGTGACGACCTCCTCGGCGATGCGCTCGACGCCCGGCCCGCAGGCGACAAGATGATCGAGCGTGCCGCATTCAGGACATGCCTCGGGGCGGCGCTCATTATGCCCGCAATGGTGGCAGACCAGCTGGCCGCGAAAGCGATGCTCGACCAGCCAGGCCGAGCAGACCGGACAGCCGAAGCGGTGGCCGCAGACCCGGCACAGCGTCAGCGGCGCATAGCCGCGCCGGTTGAGGAACAGCAGCGACTGTTCCTTCTTCTCCAGCGTCCGGCGCATATGGTCGATCAGCACCGGCGACAGGAAGCCGCCACGCGCCGGCGGCGCGCGCCGCATGTCGACCGATTTGAGATCGGGAAGTGCCGCCTCGGCGAAGCGGGCGGAAAGGACGGCCCTGGCGTACCGGCCTTGGCTGGCATTGACCCGGCTTTCGACCGACGGCGTCGCCGATGCCAGCACCACGGGAAAGCCGCCAATATGGCCGCGCACGACGGCCATGTCGCGCGCATTGTAGAAGACGCGGTCTTCCTGCTTGTAGGCGGGGTCGTGCTCCTCGTCGACGACGATCAGGCCAAGCTCCTTGAACGGCAGGAACAGCGCCGAGCGCGCGCCGGCAACGACGCGCACGCGGCCTTCCGCCACCTGCCGCCAGACTTTTTCGCGCATCCTGGGGGGCAGGTCCGAATGCCATTCGGCCGGCTTGGCGCCGAAGCGGCGCTGGAAGCGCTCCAGAAACGCGTGGGTCAGCGCGATTTCCGGCAGCAGGATCAGCACCTGTTTGCCCTGGTCGAGGGCCGCCGCCACCGCCTCGAAATAAACCTCCGTCTTGCCCGAACCGGTGACGCCGTCGAGCAGCGCCACATTGAAAGCACCGGCCGCGACATTGGTGCGCAGCATCGAGGCGGCATCATTCTGGTCCGGCATCAGCTCCGGCACGGCATAGTTCGGATCAGGCGCGGCCACGACCGGGCGCGGCGGGATCATCACCGTCTCGAACACGCCTTGCGCCTTGAGCCCCTCGATCACCGTCGAGGACACGCCGGCGGCATGGGCGAGGCCGGAACGCGTCCAGGCAAGGCCGCCCTCCGCCGTCTCCAGCACGCGCGACCGCGCATCCGTCATCCGGTCGGGAACGGCCGTGGTTCGCTGCAGCCCCTCGATCCAGGGTTCGGGATCGAAAGCCTCCGGCGCCCTGAGCAGCATGCGCGCCACCATGCCGGGCGCCGACAGCGTGTATTGCGCCACCCAGTCGACGAAACGGCGCATGGCACGGTCGATCGGCGGGCAGTCGAAGACCTGTTCGATCGGGCGCAGCTTTTTCGCATCGACCTTCTCGACCGCACCGTCCCAGACGATGCCGGCGACCTGGCGCGGCCCAAGCGGCACGCGCACGATCGAGCCCGGCACGACACGCATGCCGGCCGGTACGGCATAGGTGTAGGGGCGTTCGGCCGGCATCGGCACCAGCACCGGTGCGGCCGCGACAAAGGGCGAATCTTCACTCATGAGGCGTGACCTTGCCCCGACTTTGGTCTAGATCAAAGAGCAACGCTGAACGTGCCTTCCCAAGCACGACGAAATCGTCAGGAGACCCGCCATGAAATTTTTTGCCGACACAGCCGACATCAAGGAAATCCGTGAGCTGAACGATCTGGGGCTGCTTGATGGCGTCACCACCAACCCCTCGCTGATCCTGAAATCGGGTGGCAAGATCGTCGAAGTCACCAAGCAGATCTGCGACATCGTCGAAGGTCCGGTTTCAGCCGAGGTCGTGGCGACCGTGTACAAGGACATGATGGCCGAGGCCGAGGTCCTGGCCAAGATCGCACCCAATATCGCCATCAAGGTGCCGTTGACGCTCGACGGCCTTAAGGCCTGCAAGACGATCCGCACCGAGATGAACCGCATGGTCAACGTCACGCTGTGCTTCTCGGCCAATCAGGCACTGCTCGCCGCCAAGGCCGGCGCCTCGTTCATCTCGCCCTTCGTCGGCCGCATCGATGACACCGGCTCGGACGGCATGGAACTGATCCAGGAGATCCGGCAGATCTACGACAATTACGATTTCCAGACCGAGATCCTGACCGCATCGGTGCGCACGGTGAACCACGTCAAGCAGGCCGCGCTCATCGGCGCCGACGTCATCACCGCTCCGCCGGCGACGCTGAAGGCGCTGGTCAACCATCCGCTGACCGACAAGGGCCTCGCCGCCTTCCTCGCCGACTGGGCCAAGACCGGCCAGAAGATCGGCTGAGCAATTCCAGAAAGTGTGAAACGGTTTTCCCGGGAAAAGCGCATAGCGCTTTCCCTTGGAAATTGCGTCAAAACAAAGAGTGAGAGCGGCTACCCGTTTCCGGGAAACGGTGAACTGCTCCAAAGCCATTCGATTTCATGAAAAAGGCCGGGCAACCGGCCTTTTTCATGAACCGCGGATCAAGGCGAGCCTGCCGATCACTCCGCGCCGTCATCGTCAGGCGCGGCCACCGGCGGACGCCGCCCCATGATGATCTCGCGCTTGCCGACATGATTGGGCGCGCCGACCAATCCTTCCTTCTCCATGCGCTCGACCAAGGAAGCGGCGCGGTTGTAACCGATGCCAAGCCGACGCTGGATGTAGGACGTCGAGCACTTCTTGTCGCGCAACACCACCTTGACCGCCTCGTCATAGCTGGAATCGCCGTCCTCGGCGGCAACGGATCCCTTGTCGACGACCGCTCCCTGGTCGACTTCGTCTTCCTCTTCATCCTCGTCGGCTGTCACGGTTTCCAGATATTCGGGGCGGCCCTGCGCCTTCAGATGCGTCACGACATGTTCGACTTCCGCGTCGGAAACAAAGGGGCCATGCACGCGCGAAATACGCCCACCGCCCATCATGTGCAGCATGTCGCCCTGGCCGAGCAGCTGCTCGGCGCCCTGCTCGCCCAGGATCGTGCGGCTGTCGATCTTGGATGTCACCTGGAAGGAAATGCGGGTCGGGAAGTTGGCCTTGATGGTGCCGGTGATGACATCGACGGACGGGCGCTGCGTCGCCATGATCAGGTGAATACCGGCCGCACGCGCCATCTGCGCCAGGCGCTGGATGGCGCCTTCGATCTCCTTGCCGGCGACCATCATGAGGTCGGCCATCTCGTCGACGATGACGACGATATAGGGCATCGGTGCGAGGTCGATTTCCTGCTGCTCGAAAAGCGGCTCTCCGGTGCCCTTCTCGAAACCCGTCTGGATCGTCATGACGACCGTCTCGCCCTTGTCGCGGGCAGCGGCGGCGCGCTCATTGTAGCCATCGATGTTGCGCACGCCGAGCCGCGCCATCTTGCGATAGCGGTCCTCCATCTCGCGCACCGCCCATTTGAGCGCGGTGACGGCCTTCTTGGGATCGGTGACGACGGGCGTCAGAAGATGCGGGATGCCGTCATAGACGGAGAGCTCCAGCATCTTGGGATCGACCATGATCAACCGGCATTCTTCCGGCTTCAGCCGGTAGAGCAGTGACAGGATCATGGTGTTGATGGCGACCGATTTGCCCGAGCCGGTGGTGCCGGCGACCAGCAAATGCGGCATCTTTGCCAGCTCGGCGATGACCGGCTCGCCGCCGATGGTCTTGCCCAGGCATAGCGCCAGCTTGCAGCTGGTCTTGCGGAAGCCCTGCGATCCTATCAGCTCGCGGAAATAGACGGTTTCGCGCGTCTCGTTCGGAAGCTCGATGCCGATGACGTTGCGGCCGGGCACGACGGCGACGCGCGCCGAAACAGCCGACATGGAACGGGCGATATCATCGGCGAGACCGATGACGCGGGAGGATTTGACGCCCGGCGCTGGCTCGAACTCGTAGAGGGTGACGACCGGACCGGGGCGGACATGGATGATCTCGCCGCGCACGCCGAAATCCTCGAGCACGCTTTCCAGAAGATCGGCATTCTGCTCGAGCCGCTCCTGCGACATGTAGAAGCCCTGCCCTTCCGGTGGCTGCTGCAGCAGCTCTTCCGAGGGAAGTTCGTATGCTTCGCCAGTGGTGGCCGGCACAATCTTGCCGACCATGGGCAGCGGCGAAGAGCCGCGCATGGCTGGAGCCGAGACGGCCTCCTCCGCCCCTTGCCCGACCTGCGCCGGAACGGCCCTGCTGGCAGCGACCGGAATTGCACCCGCCGCTTGAACCTCCTGCGGGGCGCTGTTCGCCACCGGCTGAACCGCGGCTTCGTTCGAATTGGCCGGACGGACATCCGGCAAGGCGGGTGGAGCTTGCAGGCCCGGCAGGCATTCGATGACGCGGAATAAGGCGGTGGGATCGGCCGTCGGCGCGCGGCGAATGCCCACCCGGCCGGCGACAGCCGGCGCTAGCGGGCGCGAAGCCGGGACGGCCTGCGGCGCCGGCACCGGGCCTTCGATCATGTAAGGCGCCATGAGCTCGAAGAAGACGTGATCCGACAGATAGGGCCAGCGGACAGTCGCGCGCCCTGTTGTCTTGACCGATGCCGCCGTCGTTCCCGGAGCAGAAGCTGCTGGTGCGGATGCACGTGCCATTGCGGCCGTCCTCGGACCCGTCGGTGCGACAACCCGCGCCCTATCGCCGGCACGCCCTGGTGAAACGGATGCCACGGGCGGGGCAGGCTGCCTTTCATGGATCAAGGCTCTGTTGCCGGCGGGCGCCCGGGCAGCGTCTGGAGCGGGGCTCCGGTTTTTCATCGGCGATGACAAGGATGAGGCTGCCTGGAGCGCCGAGGCGGATCGCGCCATGGTTGGCGGCGCCGGTTGCCCCAGCCGTTCGTTTTGCACGGTGGCAGCCTGGTCGAGCCGCGGATGGCGTGGACTGGCCTCATAGTCCGGCGTGCGCGTAAAGCGCACATTGGGGGCCAGGAAGAAATACTCCTGCCATGCCGGGCTTTCGTTGCCGCCGAGATCAACAGGCGGCGGCGGAGAACCGACCCTGGCCGCGCCGGAACGCTGGCCGTTCCCCTTGTCGCTCATGCCGTTGAAACGCTCACCCTCGGGATCATCGGGCGAAGCGGACTTCGATAAATTGACCCGAGGAAAACGCTTGGATTCCATGCTCAAGACTCACTCTGAAACGTCTGCTGAGCAATAGGGAGCGAGTGGTTAACAGTTGCTTCCCGTCAGCGCCGTTGGAGCGTCCGAAACGTATCTTTCGCGACGATGTCGAACGATCCGGATTCGAGCGAATGATCGCCATCCACGATCACCCACTCGCACATACGCGCCGGCAAAAAAAGGTGAACGGAAGGGTTCGGCTCTTGGCCGTCGCGAGCGGTCCGAGCACCAGGATTGAGACGGTATTTTTCCGAAAACGAAGACTGGCGCCAGAGCAATTCCAGGAAAAGTGCGTAACGGCTTTCCGTCCGGAATTGCGTAAAGACAGAGAGCTCTAGCCAGCTGCCTTGCCGTGCCTGGCCAGATCCTGGGCGATCGACAATTGCAGGGCTTCGGCCAGTTCGCGCGCGGCGCGATTCTCGGCATCGATCTGCGCCCGGTAGGAGGCAAATTCCTGGCGCGGCTTGTCGAAGGACGAGGTAATCGCCCGCTTGCCGACAGCGATCACGGCGCCGGTTCTCGCATCGGTCAGCGTATAGCCGGCGGTGAGCGTCACCGAACCGGCGGTCGGCTCGTCCTCATCGGTTCCGACCTGCACGAGAGCCGAGGATTCGACGGCTTCGGTCACGCCGAGATCGAGCGAATAAAGCGGCGAGGCCGGTTCGCCGGCGCCGCGCCCGAATCCGAAGATCAGATTGTTGCGCACCTGCTGGGCATAACGCGTCCTGACCGGCTTGATGGCGATCGACGCCATTTCAGCATTGGCGGTCGAGCCAGTCGACAGCGGCGCGCTGGAATAGAGCGGCCGCACAGTGCAGGCCGAAACCAGCGCGAGCGAACCGACAAGACCGGCCAGCGCGACGCGGCGCAGCAAGCGGCTCAGCTCTGTCTTCTCCCGATCAGGCAACGACATTGACGATCCTCTGCGGCACGATGATCACCTTGCGCGGAGCCTTACCCTCAAGTGCTTTCTGCACGAAGTCGAGAGCCAATACCGCTTTTTCGACCGCACCTTGGTCCGCGTCGCGGGCAATTGTCAAATCCCCCCGCTTCTTGCCGTTGACCTGCACCGGATAGGTCACTTCATTGTCGACGACCAGCGCCGGATCGAAGACCGGCCACGGCCGTTCGGCAACCAGTTCGGTGCCGCCGAGCGTCTCCCAGCACTCCTCGGCCAGATGCGGCATGACGGGCGCGATCAGATGCACCAGGATCTCCACGGCCTCGCGGCAGGCGCTCTTGAGCGACGGATCGGCCTTGCCGTCCGCCGCGTCGTTGAGCGGCGCGGTCAGCGCATTGGCCAGCTCATAGATGCGGGCGATGGCACGATTGAAGGCGAGCTTCTCGATGTCCTCGCCGACCGCCTTCAGGATCTTGTGCGTGGCCTTGGAGACCGCTCCCGCCTCGCCGGCGGCAGCCGCGGTAGGCTTGACCCCTGCCAGCGTCTCGGCCGCCGTCGACACCAGGCGCCAGATGCGCTGCATGAAGCGATGCGCGCCGGCCGCGCCGTCGTCGGTCCACTCGACATCGCGCTCGGGCGGCGAATCGGACAGCATGAACCAGCGCGCCGTGTCGGCGCCGTAGCCGTCGGTGATGTCTTCCGGGCTCACCGTGTTCTTCTTCGACTTCGACATTTTTTCGAGCGGGCCGATGGTCACCGCCTCGCCGGTGGCGATGTCGACGGCGCGGCGTTTGCCGTCGACATCCTCCAGCCACACCTCGGTCGGCGCCAGCCAGCGGCCATTCGATGCCGTGCCGACACGATAGGTTTCGTGCACCACCATGCCTTGCGTGAACAGGCCCTTGAACGGCTCGGCCAGGTCGACATGGCCGGTCTCGCGCATGGCACGCGTGAAGAAGCGCGAATAGAGCAGATGCAGGATCGCGTGCTCGATGCCGCCAATATATTGATCGACCGGCAGCCATTCATTGGCCGCCCTGGGGTCGGTCGGCTCATGCGCCCAGGGCGCGGTGAAACGGGCGAAATACCAGGATGAATCGACGAAGGTGTCCATCGTGTCGGTCTCGCGGCGTGCATCCCCACCGCATTGCGGGCACTTCACATGCCGCCATGTCGGATGCCGGTCGAGCGGATTGCCCGGCCGGTCGAAATCGACATCGTCGGGCAGCTTGACCGGCAGGTCGGCCTTCGGCACCGGCACCACGCCGCAATGCTCGCAATGGATCATCGGGATCGGGCAGCCCCAGTAGCGCTGGCGCGAAATGCCCCAGTCGCGCAGGCGGAAATTCACCTTGCGCTCGGCCATCGGCCGGTTGCCGATCGTCTTATGCTCCAAGAGCTTCGCCACCTCATCGAAGGCCTGGCTCGGCTTCATCCCATCGAGGAAGCGTGAATTGATCATCGCGCCGTCATCGACATAGGCAACATCGATAACCTGGAACGCGGACGGGTTCTCGCCGTCAGGCATTACCACCGGCACCACCGGCAGCCCGTATTTGTTGGCGAAGTCGAGATCGCGCTGATCATGCGCGGGGCAGCCGAAAATGGCGCCGGTGCCATATTCCATCAGCACGAAATTGGCGACATAGACGGGCAGCGTCCAACTGTCGTCGAACGGATGAACGACGCGGATGCCGGTGTCGAAGCCCTTCTTCTCGGCCGTCTCCAGCGCCGCCACCGAAGTGCCCATATGGCGCACTTCCTCGATGAACTTGGCCAGCGCCGGATTGGTCTCGGCGGCCTTCCTGGCCAGCGGATGATCGGCGGCGATCGCCATGAAGGAGGCGCCGAAGATGGTGTCGGGCCTTGTCGTGTAGACTTCCAGCTCATGCTCGCCCGCAGCGTCCGAGGCCAGCGGCCAGCGGATCAGCAGGCCTTCCGAACGGCCGATCCAGTTCTGCTGCATCAGCTTCACTTTTTCGGGCCATTCGTCGAGGCCGTCGAGCGAATCCAGCAGATCCTGTGCGTAGTCGGTGATCTTGAAGAACCACTGCGTCAGCTCGCGCTGCTCGACCAGCGCGCCCGAACGCCAGCCGCGCCCGTCGATGACCTGCTCGTTGGCGAGCACGGTCATGTCCTCCGGGTCCCAGTTGACCTTGGAGGATTTGCGCGTCACCAGCCCCTTCTCGACGAAGTCGAGGAACAGCATCTGCTGGCGGTGGTAATAGTCGACATCGCAGGTGGCGAACTCGCGCGCCCAGTCCAGCGACAGGCCCATGACCTTGAGCTGCTCGCGCATGGTGGCGATGTTCTGGTAGGTCCATTCCTTTGGGTGGACCTTGTTCTGCATCGCCGCGTTCTCGGCCGGCATCCCGAAGGCGTCCCAGCCCATCGGATGCAGCACGTTGAAACCCTTGGCCCGCTTGTAGCGCGCCACCACGTCGCCCATCGTATAGTTGCGGGTATGACCGATATGGATACGCCCTGACGGATAGGGGAACATCTCCAGCACATAATATTTCGGGCGCGGATCGTCATTGTGCGCTTCGAACAGCTTCTTTTCGGCCCAGGCCTTCTGCCATTTGGGTTCTGACGCGCGCGGATTGTATCGTTCGGTTGCCATGGGACGTTTTTCACTTAAAAGCATGCGGACCGCCGAAGCCCGGCGGTTCATGGAATGTGGTCCGGGTGTTCACCATGGTTTGGCAAACCCGTCAACCATATGGGCATCGCGGCTGACAAAAACGCGGATCAAAACAGCGGGATTTGCATATGGGCGACACCGTTCAGCAGTTTTTCGCGGTCAAGGCGAAGATCGCCGCAGCCGAGCAGGAGGCCGGCCGCCAAGCCGGCGCGGTGACGCTGGTGGCCGTTTCCAAGACCTTCGACGCCGCCGATATAAGCCCCGTTATCGAGGCCGGCCAGCGCGTCTTCGGTGAGAACCGCGTGCAGGAGGCGCAAGGCAAATGGCCTGATCTGAAGCAGGCTTTCCCGGATATCGAGCTGCACCTGATCGGCCCGCTGCAGTCGAATAAGGCCAAGGAAGCCGTGGCCCTGTTCGACGTCATCGAGACGGTCGACCGCGAAAAGATCGCCGCCGAACTTGCCAAGGAGATCGCCAGGCAAGGCCGCGCGCCAAGGCTCTATGTCCAGGTCAACACCGGCTCCGAGCCGCAGAAGGCCGGTATCGAACCGCGCGAGGCGGTTGCCTTTGTGACCCGCTGCCGCGATGTGCACGGCCTCGCCATCGAAGGCCTGATGTGCATCCCGCCGGCCGACGAGAACCCGGGCCCGCATTTTGCCTTGCTGGAAAAGCTCGGTAAGGAAGCCGGCGTTACCAAACTGTCGATGGGCATGTCAGGCGACTACGAGACGGCGATCGCCTTCGGCGCCACCAGCGTCCGCGTGGGTTCGGCGATCTTCGGCAGTAGATAGCAGTTAGGCCAGACCAGCAGGTTCGTTGCACCAGCGCTGGAAACGAAACGTACCGTTCCTATTTGAGCCGTGTCACCTCGATTCCTCTGGAGCCTTCACCATGCGTTACAATCAGCTTGGAAATACCGGGCTATTCGTCTCCGAACTCTGCCTCGGCACCATGACCTTCGGCGCCGCCGGCCAGAATGCCCAATGGGGCCTGATCGCCAGTCTCGACCAAAAGGGCGTCAACGAGATCGTCGGCCGCTCGCTCGCCGCCGGCGTCAACTTCTTCGACACGGCCGACGTCTATTCCTTCGGCGAGTCCGAAAAATTGTTCGGCCAGTCCCTCCGCGATCTCGGCGTCGCCAGGCAGAACGTGGTCATCGCCACCAAGGTGCATGGCCCCATGGGCGACGGCCCGAACCAGCGCGGCTCCTCGCGCGGCCACATCATGGACTCGGTCGACGCCAGCCTCGAACGGCTGCAGGTCGACCATATCGATCTCTACCAGTTGCACGGCACCGACGCGGTGACGCCGATCGACGAGACGCTGCGGGCACTGGACGATCTCGTCTCCAGCGGCAAGGTTCGCTATGTCGGCGTCTCCAACTGGGCAGCGTGGCGCATCGCCAAGGCGCTGGGCATCGCCGACCGCAAGGGCTTTGCCCGCTTCGAGACCATCCAGTCCTACTACTCGATCGCCGGCCGCGATCTCGAGCGCGAGATCGTGCCGCTGATCAATGAGGAGAAGCTCGGTCTGATGGTATGGTCGCCGTTGGCCGGTGGCCTGCTCTCCGGCAAATACGGGCCCGGCGCGCCCGGCAATGGCGAGGGTCGCCGCGCCTCGTTCAATTTCCCACCGGTCAACGAGGACCGCGCCTGGGCGGCTGTCGCCGCCATGCGCGAGATCGCTGGGAAGCATGCCGTCAGCGTCGCCACGGTGGCGCTCGGTTATGTCCTGGCCAAGCCGTTCGTGATGAGCGTCATCATCGGCGCCAGCCGCATGGACCAGCTCGAACAAAACCTTGCCGCGACCGAGGTGAAGCTTGACGCCGACGATCTCGCCCGTCTTGACGAAGTCAGCGCGCTGCCCGCCGAATATCCCGGCTGGATGATCGAGCGCCAGGGCGTCGGCCGCCGTCCGGCGCCGTTCACGCCGAAAGCATGAAGCAGTTGGGGCAGACGTCTCGGGAGCCGATCAGCTTCCGAGATCGCCTCAGGTCAACCTGACGCTCTCTCCGAGAAAATCGAGAAAAGCCCGCACCCGTGCCGGCAGGTGCCGGCCCTGACCGACATAGACGGCGTGGGTGGCCTCCTGGTCTCCGGGATTGAAATCCTCCAGCAGCGGCACCAGCCGGCCGGCGGCGATATCGGCCGCCACATGCCAGCGTGCCAGCCTGGAGATGCCCGCCCCGGCCAGCGTCATCAGCCGCATCGCCTCGCCGTCGCTGACCAGCGTGTTGCCGGTGATCGGGATCATGACTGCGTTGCCGGCCGCGTCGAGGAATGGCCAGCCATCGATATGCCTGACGAAGCCGAAGCCCATGCGGTTGTGGCTGTCGAGATCGACCGGCGTCAGCGGCGTACCGTGCGCATCGAGATAGGATGGGGCCGCAACGACGACCCCCGGGCTCTGCCCAAGCTTGCGCGCCACCAGCCGTGATTCGCCGAGCGGGCCGGCCCGGATGGCGACGTCGGCGCGCTCTGCCATCAGGTCGATGACGCTGTCGGTCAGCACCAGATCGACCGAGATCTCGGAATAGCGTTCGAGGAAGCGCGGCAGCAGCGGGATCAGCCGGTGCACCCCGAAGGGCACGTAGGTGTTGACGCGCAGCCGCCCGCGCGGCGCGGCACCGGCCGCCGCTTCGCGCTCGGCCGCCGCCATGTCGGCCAGGATGCGCTGCCCGCTTTCGTGGAAGGCCGCTCCTTCCGGCGTCAGCAGCAGCTTGCGCGTCGAGCGGCTGACCAGTCTGGCCCCTAGCCGGGCCTCCAGCCGCGCGATCAGCTTACTGACCGCCGATGGCGTCATGCGCAATGCGCGGGCGGCCGCCGAGAAGCTGCCGGCCTCGACGACGCGCACAAATACTTCGATCTCGCCGGAGCGGTTGATATCGGGTCTCGCCATCTGTGAATCTATTTCACAGAAAATATGCCTTGGGCAAGTCTGGTTCACAGTGCGGGCCGATACGATCTTCCCGGTAGGGGCGCGGATTGGACAGGGCGCTCGTCGTCTTGGAAGTGGAAACCACCATGCCTCTTGCTCTTTACGCCCTCGCCGCCGGTGCCTTCGGCATCGGCGTCACGGAATTCGTCATCATGGGCCTGCTTATCGACGTCAGCAAAGACCTTGGCGTCTCGATCTCGGCCGCCGGCCAGCTCATTTCGGGCTACGCGCTGGGCGTCGTCATCGGCGCGCCCTTGCTGACCATCGCCACCGGCAACTGGCCCCGCAAGACGGTGCTCCTGGCGCTAATGGCCATCTTCACGCTTGGCAATCTCGCCTGCGCGCTGGCGCCCGATTACTGGACGCTGATGGGCGCCCGTATCATCACCGCCTTTGCCCATGGCACCTTCTTCGGCGTCGGCTCGGTGGTCGCCACCGGGCTCGTCGCGCCCAACAAGAAGGCCTCGGCGATCGCGCTGATGTTCACCGGCCTGACCATCGCCAATATTCTCGGCGTGCCCGTCGGCACCTGGCTCGGCCAGGCCTTTGGCTGGCGTGCGACCTTCTGGGCGGTGACCGCGGTCGGCCTCGCCGCCTTCGCCGTCATCTTGGTTCTGGTGCCGCGCAGCCAGGCGGCACCTGAAAAGAGCGGGCTTAGTGCCGACCTCGCCGTGCTGCGCCGCGCGCCCGTGCTGCTCGGCCTCGCGACCACGGTGCTCGGCTATGCCGGTGTCTTCGCCGTCTTCACCTACATCGCCCCTCTGCTCACCGAGATCAGCGGCTTCAAGGAAGCGGCGGTGTCGCCGATCCTGCTCGTCTTCGGCGGCGGCCTCATCGCCGGCAACCTCGCCGGGGGCAAGGTCGCCGACCGTTGGCTCGTGCCCGCGGTCCTGGGCAGCCTTGTGGTGCTGGCGCTGGTGCTGGCGACAATGAGCTTCGCCATTCACAGCCAGGTCATGGCCGTGATCTATGTCGGCCTGCTGGGTGCGGCCGCCTTCGCCACCGTGGCGCCGCTGCAAATGTGGGTGCTGGAGAAGGCGCAAGGCGCCGGCCAGAGCCTCGCCTCCTCCTTCAACATCGCAGCCTTCAATCTCGGCAATGCCTTGGGCGCCTGGCTGGGCGGCGCGGTCATCGCCCACGGCCTTGGCCTCGGTGCCCTCACCTGGGTGGCCGCGCTGCTGCCGCTTGGCGCCCTCGCCGTGGCCGCATTGGCGCTGCGCCTCGACCGCGCGCCGGCGCTCGGCGAGCCGGCTTCCGCCCGGCCGTGAGCCGGCAACCCTAATTTCGCTTTCGACGTCTCTCCCTACAGCATAAGGAGCAAGAAAATGGACTATCGACGTCTCGGCGCATCGGGCCTGAAGGTGCCGGCGCTTTCGTTCGGCGCGGGAACTTTTGGCGGCTCCGGGCCACTGTTCGGCGCCTGGGGCAACAGCGATGCCAGGGAAGCGCGGCGGCTTATCGACATCTGCTTGGACGCCGGTGTCAACCTGTTCGACAGCGCCGACGTCTATTCGAACGGCGCGTCGGAGCAAGTGCTCGGCGAAGCCATCAAGGGCCGCCGCGATGCGGTGCTGATCTCAACCAAGACCTCGCTGCCGACGGGCGACGGCCCGGCCGATTATGGCTCCTCGCGCTCGCGGCTGGTCAGATCGGTCGACGCCGCGCTGAAGCGCCTCGGCACCGACTACATCGACCTGTTGCAACTGCACGCTTTCGATGCAGGCACGCCGATCGAGGAGGTGCTGTCGACGCTCGACGACCTCGTGCGCGCCGGCAAACTGCGCTATGTCGGCGTCTCCAATTTCTCCGGCTGGCAAGTGATGAAGTCGCTTGGGCTCGCCGACAGGCACGGCTACCCGCGCTACGTCGCGCATCAGGTCTATTATTCGCTGCTTGGCCGCGACTATGAATGGGAGCTGATGCCGCTTGGACTCGACCAGGACGTCGGTGCGCTGGTGTGGAGCCCGCTCGGCTGGGGCCGCCTGACCGGCAAGATCCGCCGTGGCCAACCTCTGCCGGAAAAGAGCCGGCTGCACGATACGGCGAGCTTCGGCCCGCCTGTCGAGGATGAACATCTGTATAAAGTGGTCGACGCGCTCGATGCCGTTGCCGCGGAGACCGGCAAGACCGTGCCGCAGATCGCCATCAATTGGCTGCTGCAGCGCCCGACCGTGTCATCCGTCATCATCGGCGCCCGCAACGAGGAGCAATTGCGCCAAAACCTCGGTGCCATCGGCTGGACGCTGACGCCGGAGCAGATGAAGAAGCTTGATGCGGCCAGCGAGGTCACCACACCCTATCCGTATTTCCCTTACCGGCGTCAGGAAGGATTTGCCCGGCTCAACCCGCCGGCGGTGTGAAGCCGGCGCCTGAACTGCCAATCTCCCCCCTTGCGGGGGAGATGGCCGGCAGGCCAGAGGGGGGTGTGAAGAAACGCGACGATGACCAGAACCGCCAACTGCGGGCGGCTTCATGGCATGTTGGCGGGACAGCACCCCCCTCTGGCCTGCCGGGCATCTCCCCCTCAAGAGGGGAGATTACCTCGTTCAATGCAGCACGAACTCGCCATCCACCTTGCGCCACTCGTTCGGCGCGATCAGCTTCTGGTGCGTGTAGACCACCGAATGCAGCGGCCCGTCGAGCCTCGCCTTCCAGAACTCGATGAACTTGATCAGTACCGGAAACTGCGGAGCGATATCGTAGTCCTGCCAGATGAAGCTCTGCAACAGATGCGGATGGTCGGGGAAGTGATAGAGAATCTTGGCCGTGGTCAGGCCGTAGCCCTTGAGCATCAGGTCCATTTCGCCATGGTCGCGCATTGCGGTCCTCAGGTTGATTCTCCTTCCTCCCAACGCTGAATTGTGCGCGTGGTTGCTTAACTGTCTATTGATTTTCGTAGACCATGACGGCCTTTTCCTCCACGAAAGCATGTGCTTAGCAGCGATGCTCCGGGAGTGCTGACAGCGTTTTGCGCAGCCGCTGCGGCATCGCGCCACGCGAATCCAACGTCTAATGTTGCCGTCTTCGCGGAACTGTTAATAATGCGCGCGAATTCGCGGCCGCTTCGCCGCGATCCCGCTGGCCGCCAAGCCAGCGGTTTGGTTTCGGGAGGAAAGCGAAGACATGTCCGAGGCAAAGATCCATCGCGTGCAGCCGGCGTGGAAGAAGAACGCGCTGATCGACAACGACACCTACCTCAAATGGTATGCCGACAGCGTCAAGAACCCGGACAAGTTCTGGGGCAAGCACGGCAAGCGCATCGATTGGTTCAAGCCCTTCACCAAGGTCAAGAACACCTCCTTCGACGGCAAGGTCTCGATCAAGTGGTTCGAGGACGGGTTGATCAACGTCTCCTACAATTGCATCGACCGCCACCTGAAGAAGCGCGGCAATCAGACCGCCATCATCTGGGAAGGCGACAACCCTTACGACGACAAGAAGATCACCTACAACGAGCTTTACGAGCATGTGTGCCGGCTCGCCAACGTGATGAAGAAGCACGGCGTCAAGAAGGGCGACCGCGTCACCATCTACATGCCGATGATCCCGGAAGCGGCCTATGCGATGCTGGCCTGCACCCGGCTGGGCGCCATCCATTCGATCGTCTTCGGCGGCTTTTCGCCGGACGCGCTGGCCGGCCGCATCGTCGACTGCGAATCGACCTTCGTCATCACCGCCGACGAGGGCCTGCGCGGCGGCAAGCCGATCCCGTTGAAGGAGAACACCGACAAGGCGATCGACATCGCTGCCAAGCACGATGTGACAGTGAACAACGTAATCGTCGTGCGCCGCACCGGCGGCAAGATCGGCTGGGCGCCGGGCCGCGACCGCTGGTACCACGACGAGATCGCGACGGTTAAGCCCGACTGCAAGCCGGAAAAGATGAAGGCGGAGGACCCGCTGTTCATCCTCTACACCTCCGGCTCGACCGGCAAGCCGAAGGGCGTGCTGCACACCACCGCCGGCTATCTCGTGTATGCCTCGATGACGCACCAATATGTCTTCGATTACCATGACGGCGACATCTACTGGTGCACCGCCGATGTCGGCTGGGTCACCGGCCACAGCTACATCGTCTATGGACCGCTCGCCAATGGCGCCACCACGTTGATGTTCGAGGGCGTGCCCAACTATCCCTCGCAGTCCCGCTTCTGGGAGGTCATCGACAAGCACAAGGTCAACATCTTCTACACCGCGCCGACGGCGCTACGTGCGTTGATGGGCGCCGGCGACGATCCGGTGAAGAAGACCTCACGCAAGTCGCTGCGCGTGCTTGGCTCGGTCGGCGAGCCGATCAATCCGGAAGCCTGGGAGTGGTATTTCAACGTCGTCGGCAACGGCAAGGTGCCGATCGTCGATACATGGTGGCAGACCGAGACCGGCGGCATCCTGATCACGCCGCTGCCCGGCGCCACCGACCTCAAGGCAGGCTCGGCGACCCGGCCCTTCTTCGGCGTCAAGCCGCAGCTGGTCGACGGCGAAGGCAAGGTGCTGGAAGGAGCCGCCGACGGCAACCTCTGCATCACCGATTCCTGGCCCGGCCAGATGCGCACCGTCTATGGCGACCACGACCGCTTCGTGCAGACCTATTTTTCCACCTACAAGGGAAAATACTTCACCGGTGACGGCTGTCGCCGCGACGCCGACGGCTATTACTGGATCACCGGCCGCGTCGACGACGTCATCAACGTCTCCGGTCACCGCATGGGCACGGCCGAGGTCGAATCGGCGCTGGTCAGCCATGAGAAGGTCTCGGAGGCCGCCGTCGTCGGCTACCCGCACGACATCAAGGGCCAGGGCATCTACAGCTACGTCACCTTGATGAAGGGCATTGAGCCTACCGAAGAGTTGCGCAAGGATCTCATCGCCCATGTCCGCAAGGAGATCGGCGCCATCGCCTCGCCCGACAAGATCCAGTTCGCGCCGGGCCTGCCCAAGACACGCTCGGGTAAGATCATGCGCCGCATCCTGCGCAAGATCGCCGAGGACGATTTTGCCGCCCTTGGCGACACCTCGACGCTCGCCGATCCGGCCGTCGTCGACGATCTCGTCGCCAACCGGCAGAACAGGAAAGGCTGAGACGAGCCATGGCCGCGATCGGCAGGGTTGCCGAACTCTGGCGCTATCCGGCGAGCTCGCTCGCCGGCGAACGCCTGCAAGCGATCGCGGTCGGCACCGACAGCATCGACGGCGACCGCATGTTCGGTCTGGTCGATGCCGCCGACAATGAGATCGCCCGGCCCGACCGCGAGGCGAAATGGCACAAGGTGCCGCGCATCCGCGCCCGGCTGACCGGTGACCGCAAGCTCGAGATCGCCATTCCCGGCGGCGACTGGCTGGCGGCACCGGGCACGGAAAGCGATGCTGCCGTTTCGGCCTATCTCGGCTTCGCGGCCTCGATCCGGCCGTTCGGCCCGCAGAACGCGCCGCCCGCCTACGCCGGTCCGCTCACGCAAGCGCGCTACAACAAGGCGCCCATCCATCTTTTGACCACGGCTTCGCTGGCGCGCCTGAAGGCGCTGCATCCGGAGGGAACGCCAGATGCGCGCCGCTTCCGCCCCAACGTCATCGTCGACATGGCGGCGGTCGAAGGCTCATTTCCGGAGACGGAGTGGATCGGCCGCAAGCTTGCGATCGGCGATCTGCTCTTGACCATCTCCGAGCCCTGCCGCCGTTGCGGCTTCACCATCATTGCCCAGGATGGCTTCGACAACGATCCCGGCATCCTGCGCAACCTGGTCCGCCACAACGCCCACAATCTGGGCGTCTACTGCACGGTCGACCAGCCGGCCAGCGTCGAGATCGGCGCGACGATGCGGTTCGTCTAGCTGGCGGCATGGTCTCCGCAGGCGTTGCGCCGTCGAAAATCTCGTCGCGCAGCCTGTAATACGCGTGACAGAAAACGGCGCCATACAGGGCCCGGCGCGACCCCACCTTGTCGCTTTCGCCAATTTCAAATCCCACCGATCGGAGTACCGATGACTTCCCTGCCCATCCTTGGCGCCGCCATGACCCTGGACGACCTCGAAATCCATCGCGCCTGGCTTCTCGAAAAGCAGCGCGACCTGGAATTGCAGAGCTTCACCAACGCCGATGTTCTCAACGGCGACTGGGCACCGCTCGCCGCCCGCGCCAAAAAGCTCCTCGACGGCCACCAGGGACGGCTCGGGATTCACGGGCCTTTCTGGGGCTTCGTCATCGCCTCGCAGGATCCCGATATTCGCGCCGTGGTCAGCAAACGTCTGATGCAAGGTCTTGATGTCTGCGCCCAAATCGGCGCGACGCAGATGGTCGTCCACAGCCCCTACACGACATGGTCCTACAACAATCTCGACAACAATCCCGGCGAGCGCGAAAAGATCGTCGAGCACTGCCACCTGACGCTGAGCGAAGCCGTCAGGCGGGCCGAGGACATCGGCTGCACCATGGTTCTCGAAAACATCGAGGACAGGGACCCGCATATCCGCGTGGCGTTGGCCGAAAGCTTCAAGTCCCCTGCCGTCGCCGTGTCGATCGACACCGGCCACGCCTATTATGCCCATGGTTCGACAGGTGCTCCGCCGGTCGACTACTATGTGCACGCCGCCGGCAACCGCCTGCAGCATGTCCATCTGCAGGACGCCGACGGCTACGCCGATCGTCACTGGAGCCTCGGTGAGGGCACGATCCAGTGGCGTTCGGTCTTCGCCGCGCTGGCCAAACTCGAAGGCAATCCGCGTCTCATCATCGAGATCAAGGACAAGTCCAAGATCCCGGCGTCGGCGGCCTATCTCGCCTTGCTCGGTATCGCCGAGTGAGACGGCGGCGAGCGCCCAGGCGGCGCCCGCACTCTGTCGAGATCTCGACGTCGCCTGAGCCGCATCGGGATCGAGCGTGTCGGAGGTTATCGGTACAGATCCGCCCGCGTCGGCGGCAGGCCGCTCGGTCCGCGTACACGCTTGGTGGCGACGGTCTGGAAAATCTGCGCCGAGGCACGCTCGAAGGTGATGGAGCATCCGGTGAGATAGAGCAGCCAAAGCCTTGCCCTGGCCTCGCCCACCTCGGCAATGGCCTCGTCGAACCGCGCATGCAAGCGCTCGGCCCACAGCCTGCAGGTGCGGGCATAGTGCTCACGCAGATTTTCGACGTCGTAGACGAGGAAGCTATGCGCTTCGAGATTGCCGAGCGTCATGCCGATCGTGTCGAGCTCGCCGCCCGGAAAGATGTACTTGATCAGCGCCTTGTATTCCGGCCCTTTGCGCAGGGTCTTCTTCGGATCGCCCTTGCTGCGCCGCGTGATGGCGTGGTGCAGGTAGATACCGCCCGGCTTCAACAAGCGGTGGACGGTCGAGAAATAGGCGGCATGATTGGCGAGTCCCAGATGCTCGAACATGCCGATCGACGATATCTTGTCGAAGGTGCCGGAAAGCTCGGCATAGGATTTGATCTCGATGGTGATGCGGTCCTCAAGCCCCTCGGCCCGGATGCGCTCGCGCGCCAGCTTCGTCTGCTCTTCGGACAGCGACACGCCATGGCCGATGACGCCGTAATGCTTTGCGGCGTGGATCAGCATCGCCCCCCAGCCGCAACCGATGTCGAGCAGGCTTTCGCCCGGCTTTAGCCTCAGCTTGCGGCAGATATGATCGAGCTTGTCGATCTGCGCCTGGTCTATGCTGTTGGCAAAATCCGTGAAGTAGCCGCAGCTGTAGACCATGCGCTCGTCGAGGAAGAGCCGGTAGAAAGCATTCGATATATCGTAATGATGCTGTATCGCCTCCTTGTTCGACCCGCTGACATAAGGGTTGCGGCCGGACAAATCGGTCCGCGCCGTCATCTGCTTTCGCGAAAACAGCACGGCCGGCAGGTCCCGCAGAATCGCCAGCTTCGGCAGTGATCTGAGCCTTGTCTTCAACTTGCCTTGCGAAGGCAGGGAGTAGAAGTCGAACAGCGACCCATCCTCGACGTCGACCGCCTTGGATATCCACATCTCCACCAGCGTCGAAAAGCTGGGGCGTCGGACCATCTGCCAGACGATATCCTGGTCGTTGATGGCAAGCACGGGCCCCGTCGCCGGGCCGATCCGCTCACCGGTCCACAGCCTGACCGCGAAACCAGGCTTCAGCGTCTCGACGACACTTCGCACGATCCGTGCGGCTCTGTCGGCAGCGTCCATCTCCACCTCCCATGCATCGAATATCGCCCTGATCCCGAATTGCACTGTCGTCCAATCGGTCCGCGGACTGCAATCCCTATCTGTTGCGCAAAAACATCGCGCCAGACGATTTCCCGGGTGGGGTTCGGCCATTCCGTTGCGGCACCTTGCCATTTGCTGCGACGCACCCCATCATTAGGGCGTGTTCAACAAATCGAAAGGAGGTGATCCGATGTCGAGTGATTTCGTTTTCCAGAACGTGGCCTCAGCGGATTGCACTTTCGGGAAGCAGTCTTCCCGTTAAGGCGCGAGATGCGCGGCGGGTGACCCGAAGGGGTTGCCGCCACAGGCCGCGCCACGGACGGAAACACGGAAGGCCGCCGGCTTCGCACGAAGCGGCGGCCTTTTCCTTTTGGGGCCTGTTGCAAGCTGCCCGGTTCAGCACACTCTAATGGCAAGAGCCCTGTCGCAGGCATCTGTCTCGATGACGCGCCTGGTCCTATCTGGTCAGCGCGCCGGAGCGGAGCGTGCTTAAGTACGTGAGCACCGGAGGCGCAGGAAGCTGCCGTTTGCAGGCCGGCATCACCTGAATATCGACGGCCCTTAGGCCAGCATCTGCGCGCTGACCGTCCTGTCGATGCGGTGATTGGGCGGATTGAACAGCCTGCCTTCCTGTTCATAGGTCCAGACCTTGAACAGGGTCAGCCGGTGCGGGCCGAAGCTGTGCAACAGAGGCACGTCCGTGGCGTCGCGCCCGCGCGCGATGACGACGCGGCCGATCCTGGGCCGATTGTGGCGCGGATCGAACGTGTACCACTTGCCGTCGAGGAACACTTCCATCCAGGCCGAGAAGTCCATCGGCGCCGGATCGGCTGGCACGCCGATATCGCCGAGATAGCCGTTCACATAGCGCGCCGGAATGTTCATGCAGCGGCATAGCGTGATCGCCAGATGGGCGAAGTCGCGGCACACCCCGACCCGTTCCTCATGCGCCTGCGCCGCCGTGCGGGTCGACCGCGCGTAGCCATAGCCGAACGACAGACGGTTGTGGACATAGTCGACGATCGCCTGCACCCGCGCCCAGCCGGATGGAAGATGGCCAAACCGTTGCCAGGCGAGATCGCTCAAATGATCGGTCTCGCAGTAGCGGCTGCCGAGGAGATAACCGAGCACCTCGTCGGGCAATTCGGCCACCGGCATTTCCCTGGCCAGCGTGTTGACCTCGTCCGTCTCGCCGTTGTCCTCGATCACGGCGTCATAGAGGATGCGAAAAGTACCGGCAGGCGCGGTGAAGCGGCGGCAGTTATTGCCGTGCAAATCCTGGTAGAGCCTGGTCGGCACCGAGGGCGAGGTCAGCACGCGCGTTTGCCGCTTGATGTCGGCCTGCCTGTCCTTGTGGATCTCGAGCAATGAAATCACGGGAGTGGCCTCGGCGCATTCAATGGCGATCTCGTAGCCGAGGCGGATCAGCATGGGCGTCGTCCCTTGGGTCGCATGGTGGGGATGTGGGATTGCAACGTCGGACGGTGGCGGTGGTTCCCCGCATTGCCGCGAAATATGCCTGTGCGCCTTTCCATGTCCGCGCCTGGACGTTACGGTTGCGCCCTCCCTCGACGCCCCCCGGATTTCAAGGAAAATCATGTTTGCTGGCAGAAAATTCGCCGCCTTCCTCTTCGACATGGACGGCACACTCATCAATTCCATTGCGTCGGCGGAGCGGGTGTGGAGCGATTGGGCGCGCCGACAGGGCCTCGACGTCACCGCCTTCCTGCCGACGATCCATGGCGTGCGGGCGATCGAGACCATCACCGGCCTTGCCCTCCCAGGCATTGATCCGGCGCATGAGGCGGATCTGCTGCTGAAGGCCGAGGCCGCCGATCTGGACGGCATTGTCCCGATCGCCGGCGCAGTGGCGTTCCTCAATTCGCTGCCGAGCGAAAGCTGGGCGATCGTGACCTCCGCGCCGCGCGAACTGGCGCTGCTGCGGATGAAGGCCGCCGGCATTCCGGTTCCCGCCATCCTCGTCGCCGCGGAAAATGTTTCGCGTGGCAAGCCGGCGCCGGACTGCTTCCTGCTGGGTGCCGAACGGCTCGGCGTCGATGCGCGCGACTGCCTTGTGTTCGAGGATGCTCCGGCCGGCATCGCGGCGGCCGAGGCTGCGGATGCCGCGGTCATGGTGATCAACGCCACGCACCGGCATCCCATGGCAACGCGGCACGCGTCGATCGCAGGCTACGACACGATCGGCATCACCATCGACGAACGCGGCTGGATCGCACTTGAGGCGCAGCGCAGCGCCGCCTAGGCCGGTTTCTAGAAGTCGCTGGTCAGGCCCTTGACCTCCCAGTCGCCGTAGCGGCCAGGTTCCTTGCCGCCGCGGCCGCCGATCTCCTTCGGCATGGCGGCTTCCTTCTTGCGATAATCCTGACGCCGCGCCTCGGCTTCGGCCAGCGCGCGGCGGGCGGCGGGCGTCAACTCCTTTGGCAGCGCGCCGTCATCCGAGCCGGCGGCGGGCGTTTTACTGGTCTCGTCGTTCATGGATATTTCCAAGCGGATTGAAACAGGGGCAGGCGTTTCCCATCATATAGCGATGAGCCTAGGACTATCGACCCCCTTTCATCACCAGCCTGACAGGAGCAGACGATGAACACTTTGCGCACCGCGATGCTTCTGGCCGCCATGACGGCCCTGTTCATGGGCGTCGGCTTCCTGATCGGCGGTTCGGGCGGCATGATGATCGCTTTGCTGATCGCCGCCGGCACCAATCTGTTCAGCTATTGGAATGCCGACAAGATGGTGCTGTCGATGAACCATGCCGTCGAGGTCGACGAGAAGAACGCGCCGGAATATTACGCCATTGTCCAGGCCTTGGCCAAGCAAGCCGGCTTACCGATGCCTAGGACCTATCTGATCGACAGCCCGCAGCCGAATGCGTTTGCCACCGGCCGCAACCCACAGAATGCGGCGGTCGCCGCCTCGACCGGCCTGCTGCAGCGGCTGACGCATGAAGAGGTCGCCGCCGTGATGGCGCACGAACTCGCCCATGTGCAGCATCGTGACACGCTGACCATGACCATCGTAGCGACGTTTGCCGGTGCAATCTCGATGCTGGGCAATTTCGCCTTTTTCCTCGGCGGCAATCGCGACAACAACAACCCGTTCGGCTTTGTCGGCGTCCTTGCAGCGATGATCGTGGCGCCCTTCGCCGCCATGATCGTGCAGATGGCGGTCAGCCGCACCCGCGAATACGAAGCCGACCGGCGCGGCGCCGAAATCTGTGGACACCCGCTGTGGCTGGCCTCAGCGCTTGACAAGATTGCCCGCGGGGCCGAACGCATTCCCAACTCCGATGCCGAGCGCAACCCGGCGATGGCGCATCTCTTCATCATCAACCCCCTGCATGGCGAGCGCATGGACAGTCTGTTCTCCACCCATCCGAGCACCGAGAACCGCATCGCTGCCTTGCAGGCGATGGCGCGCGAAATGGGCGACGGCGCATCCCAGGCCACACAGCGCCAGGCGCCGGCGCAGGCCGACGAGCAGCAGCAAGCCGGACCGTGGGGCAAGCGGGCCACCCCAGAACCGGCTACGGAGCCAAGCCCGGGGAAACCCAATCCATGGGGTCGCAATCCGACCGGGCCCAAGGGCCGGTGGTCGTGAGCGTGGCGGGCAGACCTCGACGCACCGTTTCAGGCGATCAGGAACACAATGCCGGCGGCGAATTCGTTGCCGGCCTCGCCGCGCGCAAGGCGGCGGCGCGGCTGCTTGCCGCCGTCATCGACGCCAGGACGCCGCTAGACGGGCTGACCGATCACGAGAACGGCCACCCGCAATACAAGGCGCTCGATTTGCGTGACCGGGGCCTGGTGCGCGCTATCCTTGTCACGGCGCTGCGCTATCGTATGACCATTGCCGGACTGCTGGCGCGCCGCCTGGAGAAGCCGCTGCCGCCAAACGCCACCGCGCTGTCGCACATCTTGAATGTAGCGGCGGCGCAGATCCTGTTCCTCGATATTCCAGACAGCGCAGCCGTCGACCTCGCGGTGACGCACGCCAAGTCCGATCCGCGCACACAGCGCTTTTCCGGCCTGGTGAATGGCGTTCTGCGTACCCTGGCGCGCGCCAAGGAAACCGAATTGCCGGCCGCTCTCGCCGCCACCGACGAAGCACCGAAATGGTTTTCCGACCGTCTGAAGGCCGCCTATGGCGTGGACAAGGCCAGGCAGATCCTCGCGGCCCACCGCTACGAGGCGCCCGTCGATTTCACGGTCAAGGCCGAGCCCGAACCCTGGGCCGAAAAGCTCGGCGGTATCGTCCTGCCGACCGGCACGGTGCGGGTGGAAAAACTCAGCGCATCCGTCACCGAACTGCCCGGCTTTGAAGCAGGCGCATGGTGGGTTCAGGATGCCGCCGCCAGCCTGCCCGCGCGGCTGTTCGGTGATGTCACCGGCCTCAGCGTCGCCGACCTCTGCGCCGCGCCCGGCGGCAAGACCGCGCAGTTGATCCTGGCCGGCGCCAGGGTCACCGCTGTCGACACCTCGAAGAACCGGCTGGCGCGGCTGGCGCAGAATCTCGATCGTCTCGGGCTCACCGCGGAACTTGTCCAGGCTGACCTGCTCAACTACGAGCCAAGGGAATTGTTCGACGCCGTGCTGCTCGACGCGCCATGCTCCTCGACCGGTACGGTACGCCGGCATCCCGACGTGCCCTGGACCAAAACCACGGCCGACGTCGAAAAGCTCGCCGACCTGCAGCGCAGGCTGCTCGCCCGCGCCGTCACCTTGGTGAAACCGGGCGGCAGGATCGTCTTTTCCAACTGTTCGCTCGACCCGCTCGAAGGCGAAGAGCTCTATCGCGCTTTCCTCAGAGAGACGCCGACGGTCGTCGACGATCCGCTGCGGCAGGGCGAGATCGCCGGCATCGATTCGTTCCTGACGGCGCAAGGCACGTTGCGCACAACGCCCGCCGATCTCGACCTCGGCGCGCCGGAGCGCTCGGGCCTGGATGGTTTCTTCGCCGCGCGCATGCGTAGAGCCGGCTAATGCATTTTGCTGACTTTTTAGGGAGAGCCTGGGTAAAACCGGGTGAACCGCAGCCGTTCCCGGGAATTCGCCTTCGCACGTCTCGTTCAATCATGTAAACTCGTGCTTGGGGTTGAGGACGACCAGGAGGGCTTTTGGCACTTGCTGCCGGCAACACGACGCGTCTGTGGACGCTGGTCGCGAAGGAGTTCTGGCGCAAGACGCGTCGACGCCTGCGCGCCGGGCCGGTCTATCGCTGGCGCTATTCCGGCCGCACGCCGGAACGTGTTCTGATCGCGCCACCGGACCTGCGCCTCGCCGACCCGCAGATCGCGCTCGAGATATATTACGGCCGCTATCCCTTGTCCGGGCATCTGGTCGAGACCGGCGGCAAGTCGCCGTTCCAGATCAACGTGCCCAACCACGGCTGGCAGAAGACTTTGCATGGCTTTCGCTGGCTGCGCCACATGCGGGCCGCCGGCACCGAGCTTGCCGCCGCCAATGCCCGCGCCCTGGTTTCCGACTGGATCGCCATGCATGGCAGCCATATTGCCGGCGTTGCCTGGGAGCCCGGGACGGCGGCCAAGCGCATCATCGCCTGGCTGCAACATTCTTCCGTCGTGCTGCAGGGTGCCGAGTTTCCCTTCTATCGCGCCTTCCTGAAATCGCTGGCCATGCAGATCCGCTATCTCAGGTCGATGGCGCGCGAAATGCCCGACGGCAAGGATCGGCTGCGTGCCCGCATCGCATTGGCCTTCGCGGCACTCTCGCTGCCGGCGCCGGCCTCGGCGCTGCGCGGCGCCACCCGCAACCTGGCCGAGGAACTCAACCGTCAGATTCTCGCCGATGGCGGCCATATCTCACGCAATCCGATGACGGTGCTGGAAATCCTCGCCGATCTCTTGCCGCTGCGCCAGACCTACGCCAACCAGGCGGAAGCGCCGCCGCAGGCGCTGATCGGTGCCATCGACCGCATGCTGCCGGCGCTGCGCTTCTTCCGCCATCAGGATGGCAGCCTCGCCCGCTTCAACGGCATGGGCGCCACCATCCACGACCGCATCGCCACCATCCTTCGTCACGACGACACCGCCGGCGCGCCGCTGCTGCATGCACCGCATTCGGGCTATGAGCGCCTGTCGATGGGCGGCACCACCGTCATTGCCGACACTGGCCTGCCGCCGCCGGTCGACGTGTCCAACGCGGCACACGCCGGCTGTCTTGCCTTCGAATTGTCGTCCGGCCGCCAGCACTTCATCGTCAATGCCGGCATCGATACCTATGGCGCCGCCGAGTTCCGGCCTTTGGCGCGCGCCACCGCCGCGCACTCCACCGCCACCATCAACGACACCTCGTCGGCTCGCTTCAGCCATTCGCTGCGGGTGAACGACCTGCTCGGTTCGCCGCTGATTGGCGGCCCGCAGCTTGTGCAATGCAAGCGCACCGACCAGAAGGGCGTTCATGGCTTCATCGCCCGCCATGACGGCTATGTCCAGCGTTTCGGCTTCCTGCATGAGCGCGAGCTGAAGCTGTCGTCGAACGGCGATGTGCTGTCTGGCAGGGATCGGTTCCAGCGGCCCGGCAATGCCGCGATCCGCAACAATGGCCGTGACTTCATCACCGTGCGCTTCCATGTCCATCCCGACATCAACCTGCTGCAGGACGAGCACGACCGCCTGGTGCTGGCCGCCGACCAGGCCGACACTTGGGTGTTCACGTCAAGCGAGGTGGTGCCCGAAGTCGAGGAATCGATCTATTTCGCCGGCCTTGGCGGGCCGCGCCGAAGCCGGCAGATCGTGCTCGCCTTCAAGGCCTCGGATGTGTCCGAGATCCACTGGCAGCTGACGCGCACCCGCATCGCCGGCTACGCCGAAAACAACTGACCGGGCTGGCCGCCACTGAGCTTGGCGCTTGATTTCCTGATGTCATATGCTACGGCGCGGGCTTGCCCCTCCAGCCGTGAAAGGCCGCGCCCATGGCCATCGCCGCCAAGAACATCCCCGCGCCGGACCTCGTTCCCGTCCGGCGCGCTTTGCTCTCCGTTTTCGACAAGACCGGCCTGATCGATTTCGCCAGGGCATTGGCGGCGGCCGGTGTCGAGCTGGTCTCGACCGGCGGCACCGCCAAGGCGATCGCCGAGGCCGGCATGACGGTGCGCGACGTCTCCGAACTCACCGGCTTTCCCGAGATCATGGACGGCCGTGTCAAGACGCTGCATCCTTCCGTGCACGGCGCGCTGCTCGGCGTGCGCGACGATCCCGAACATGCCGCGGCGATGCGCAAATACGGCATCGAGCCGATCGACCTCGTCGTCTCCAATCTCTATCCGTTCGAGGAGGTCCGCCGCTCGGGTGCCGACTATGCCGCGATCGTCGAGAACGTCGACATTGGCGGCCCGGCGATGATCCGCGCCTCGGCCAAGAACCACGCCTATGTCGCTATCGTCACTGATCCCAGCGATTATGCCTCGGTGCTGAACGCGCTGGAGATGAACATCGGCTCGCTGTCGCTGGATTTCCGCAAGAAGCTGGCGGCCAAGGCCTTTGCCCGCACCGCCAGCTATGACGCGGCGATCTCCGGCTGGTTCGCCGAGGCGCTGGTCATCGAGCATCCGACATGGCGCGCCTTCGGCGGCAGGCTGGCCGAGGTGATGCGCTACGGCGAGAACCCGCACCAGGTCGCCGGCTTCTATCTCAATGGCGACAAGCGGCCGGGCGTCGCCACGGCGCGCCAGCTGCAGGGCAAGCAGCTCTCCTACAACAACATCAACGACACCGACGCGGCCTTCGAACTGGCCGGCGAATTCGACCCGGCACGGTCCGCCGCGGTGGCGATCATCAAGCATGCCAACCCCTGCGGTGTCGCGGAGAGCGCGTCGCTGAGGGCAGCCTATGCCAAGGCGCTGGCCTGCGATCCGGTCTCCGCCTTTGGCGGCATCGTCGCCATGAATCGCACCCTCAATGCCGAAGCCGCCGAGGAGATCGTGAAAACCTTCACCGAGGTGATCATAGCGCCCGATGCGACCGACGAGGCGGCGGCGATCGTCGCGGCGAAGAAGAACCTGCGCCTGCTGGTCACCGGCGGCCTGCCGGATCCGCGGACGGCGGGCACGATGGTCAAATCCGTAGCCGGCGGACTGCTCGTCCAGGGCCGCGACAATGCCGTGGTCGACGACCTCGAGCTGAAGGTGGTGACTAGGCGCGCGCCGACCCCGGCCGAAATGGCCGACCTCAAATTCGCCTTCCGCGTCGCCAAGCACGTCAAGTCGAACGCCATTGTCTATGCCAGGGACGGCGCGACCGTCGGCATCGGCGCCGGCCAGATGAGCCGGGTCGATTCTTCACGCATCGCCGCCCGCAAGGCGCTCGACGCGGCGGAAACGGCTGGTCTTTCGGAGCCGCTGACCAGGGGCTCGGTCGTCGCTTCGGACGCGTTCTTCCCCTTCGCCGACGGCTTGCTGTCGGCGATCGAAGCCGGCGCCACCGCCGTCATCCAGCCCGGCGGCTCGATGCGCGATGATGACGTCATCGCCGCCGCCGACGAACACGGCATCGCCATGGTGTTTACGGGCGTGCGGCATTTCAGGCATTGAGCGCCTTGCCCTCCCCCTTGTGGGGAGGGTCGGCGAACGATTTTGCGAAGCAAAACTCGTGAGACGGGGTGGGGCAGCGCCGACCCCCATCCCGCTCCGCTTCGCGGATCGACCCTCCCCACAAGGGGCTAGCGTGCGCACACATCTGCTTCGGAGGGGTGTCAAGGGACGTATTGGCCGGGCGGCAGATGGGGCTTGAAGGG